>NZ_JBLVQN010000026.1:0-85874 GCF_058323225.1 Neobacillus sp. PVCKKU3 | reverse complement strand
CATGCTTCGAATTTGGTAATAAGCGGAAAAAAGCCGTTAGGGTTGTATTCTATACTTTTTTCGCGAAGAATACCCCTGAAACATGATTTAAGGCAAAGGAGAAGGCTGCGCATGGAGAATTTACAAACATATGAAATTAGAAGAGTCGCTCCCAATCAGGATGAGTTTGAATTAATCCTCTACTTTGATGGTCAATTAACGGAGTTTGCAGGTGAGTTAGGGACTGTTCCTAAGGATAAAAAAGATATTACCTCTTTGGCCAAGCAGATTCTAAATAATAGGTACCCATTTTTAAAAGTAACATTGATCAAGGTAATCCTTGGAGGGGTTGCAGCTGCTTCGATTCCACTGACTGATCATTCGACTACTGCACATGCGGAGGATTCAAACGGAAACACCCCAGCTCAGTTGGCACACGCAGACTCAATCTATTACCACGTCTCATCTGGGGATACACTTTGGGGATTATCCGTCAAATTTGGAACAAGTGTTGATAACATCAAAAGAGCCAATCATTTAACTTCCGATATTTTGAAGGTGAATCAGCTTTTAATCATCCCAAAAGCGTTTCATACCGTAGCTTTAGGGGATTATTTAACTGTTCTTGCTAAAAAATATGGAACGACTGTTGAGGGAATTAAGCAAGCCAATAACATGAACAGTGATGCCACGTTTATTGGGCAAACACTGATTATTCCAATTTTAATAGGAAGTGAACCGAGCATTGGGGAGGCCCGGGAGGTAACGCCTACTGCCCAAAACCAGGCTATTTCAGCCTATACAGTTGTTTTGGGCGACAGCTTGTCTGTAATTGCCAAAAGATTTGGTACGTCAGTTGAAGCACTTAGAAGTAGTAATCAATTAACATCAGACCTAATAAGAGTTGGACAAATCTTAACGATTCCCCAAGCAGCCAACGAAGTTCAAGAGCCTGGCCCCGCACAGCCCCCCGCACCAGTACCATCATCTGAACCGGCGTTTAATCAATATACTGTTGTTGCAGGTGACACTTTATGGGGGATTTCTGCGAAATTTAAGGTAAGCCTCGATGCATTGCGTAAGGCAAATGATTTGCAAATTGATATGTTACACATTGGTCAGACCCTAATCATTCCAAATGGACAGGCAGTGGTTACAGTACCAACTGAACCAACTGAACCAACTGCTCCCCCAAAGACAGTTGAAACGAAGTATTCGGTTGTGCCAGGTGATACTGTATATTCCATTACGAAGCGGTATAACATTACAGCCGAGCAATTAAAACAAGCGAATCAATTAACAAGCGACATATTAAAGGTAGGGCAGGTATTAATAATTCCAACGGCTTCGGGGGCACCTGCTGCCGCTTCACCAGCATCTGGACCAGTACAAACTGCAGTTCCCGGTGTCGATTTGGCAACGGTTCAAAAGAACCTGCAGATACTCGGCTACTATACCGTCCCAGCTATGACGGGAAGCTATGATGCCACAACAACACAGGCAATCAAAACCTTTCAGGCAGATTACAGTCTTCCTGTGACTGGGACAATCAATGAAACAACAAATACCGCCATTAACCACGCGGTTATTAAGAAAGAATTAGTCAGGGACACAGCGAATTATCACGGTGTTCCTTACAAGTGGGGGGGAGTGACTCCTACTGGCTTTGATTGTTCGGGATTTGTCTATTACATGTTCAATCAGCATGGTGTAGACATGTCCCGCAATACTTCTAGCGGACTTTTTAAAACAGGGACAGCGATTGACCGGTCTCATTTACAGCCTGGAGATTTGGTGTTCTTCTCTGTTAACACACCTGGAACCATTTCACATGTAGGATTTTACATAGGGGACAACCAATTTGTTTCCGCCACCACATCAAAGGGGATTGCAGCCTACCCATTAGATACGGGGTACTGGGCAAAATATTATGTAGGTGCTAAAAGAGTATATTGAGGCACGGGGACGGTTCTCATGCATCAATTTGATGCACGAGAACCGTCCTTTGTTTTGGTTAATGGTAAAATATTAATGGAAACAGAAAAGTTCTTACTCAAGATGAAGGAAAATAAAATATGAAAGCAAGCAGCTCTAAAGGAACTTGCCATAAGGGCAAATATTTAACTTTTCGCCAAATGGAATATTGGTGGAATTGAGGTCGTAAATATGTTCACTAATTTATTTCTATTGAGTTTTGTTATTGGTTCCAATTTAATCATCGGAATTTTATTAGGGTTGTCGGGGATTTCTGGTTTTCTCCTGCCTTTGATTTATGTAGGTGTTTTAAATATGCCCGTGCATGATTCCCTTGCACTTAGTTTTCTATCTTTTTCAGTCTCAGGCATCATCGGTGCCTATTCCTATTGGAAATCTAAAAACATGGATTTAAAACTAGCACTTTACTTGAGTATTGGCAGTCTTCCCGGGGCTTTTTTAGGTGTCCAAATTAATGTGTTAATTTCAGATTTCCTGGCAAAACTACTTCTTTATGTTTTTGTCTTGTTAGCGGGATTATCCATTTTATTAAGAAAGAATAAAGAAACCACATTAAATGGCAATAAGCAATCGAAAATTCTCGATCATTCATTAATCGTTGTTTTGCTAGGATTCATTACATCAGCCATTTGCTCATTAACAGGAGCAGGTGGTCCTATTTTACTAGTGCCGTTACTAGCGAGTCTTGGGATCAATATTAGGGTGGCAGTGGGGGTGAGCCTTCTAAACTCTGTCGTCATTGCCATTCCGTCTATTTTTGGATATTTTGCCCATGCAAGTATGCTAAATACATCCTCGTTAATTATTGCTAGTCTGATAGGCACAATTGCCGGGATTTTAACAGGCGCACGTTTTGCCACGAAGGTGCCGCTTCACCAATTAAAAATGGCCATCGCCATCATAACTATTCTTTCATCAGTTTACATGCTTGTCATGCTGAAATTGGGAGCCTAATAGATAAGAGGGGCTATTCGCCCCTCATTTTATTTAACAAGCTTTCTAATAATCATCCCAATTAATAGCGCTGCAATACGAAAGGACACTTTTTACATAATTCTGTGTTTCTTCTATTGGCGGGACTCCTTTGTATTTTTTTACTCGATCAGGACCACAATTATAGGCTGCAATGGCAAAGGGCCAATCATGGAACTCTGCAAAGAGGGATTTTAAATAACGTGCAGCGCCATCAATGGACTCCTCAGGAATACAGGGGTTAACCCCAAGGAAATTCGCAGTTTCAATTTGCAATTGCATTAATCCAATTGCTCCCCGATTAGATACTAAATTGGGATTTCCACGACTTTCAGTCACCATTATGCTGTAGAGAATCTGAAAAGGAACTTGGTGTTTTTGAGCCGATTCCAAGATGGCTTTAGCCCACCTTTTGGCCTGGTTACCGCCAGGAATTTGATCAGGGATTACCTCATTAATCGTTTTGTCATTAAACACATCATCTTCGACAATCTCTTGGATTTTTAGGACATGATCATAATATATTTCTTCAGAAGTTAGATTATTTAATTTCATTAGCTGTCCTATGGTAACACCGAATTTTTTCGATATTCCCCAAAGTGTGTCTGAAGGGTTCACTATATATAATTGGTATTTTTTATTCTCCTTATCTTTCATCTAATTAAAATCAGGCTCCTTTCTACCAAGTTTTAAAAAATTCACTTCGTCTTCAGCAACTCGGAAATATTAACAATTTGGAGATTTTTTTCTGCAGCTTTTTCTATCAAAACTGGAAGTGCTTTTAAGGAGGAGTTAGTTGGGTGCATTAAAATGATATCGCCATTCTTAAGGTTAGGGGCTATGTTCTCAACAATCTCATCAGGATTTTCAATTCGCCAATCGATCGTATCTAATGACCACATGATGGTTGTCATATTATGCTGCGCAGCATGGTCAATCGTTCTTTGATCAAAAGACCCATAAGGCGGAGTAAAATATTTAGGACTAACCCCTAGTATTCTATTGATGATTTCATTGGTTTTCGTAATCTCCATTTGAATTTCTTCTGTTGATATAGTACTCATATCCTGATGAGAATAGGCGTGGTTGCCAATCTCATGTTTCGCATTTCTAACCATTAGTGCCAATTCAGGAAAATTATCAACCCATCTCCCCTCTAGAAAAAAAGTAAGGCTAATATTTTTTTCCTTCAACAATTCCAATAAGTCTATTAAATATTTATTTCCCCATGCGACATTTACCATAAAAGAAATCTTAGGAATTGATTCGCTGCCATGATATAGGGGAAACGAGTTTTTATTATCCTCCATGGTGGTCTCCTTTGCTTATTTAATCATTATTTAATATATGTTGAAATAATAAAAAACGCATGTATTAATGTCATGATATGAATGGATTGGCAGCTTCCTAAACCAACTTGCTTTTCTGAAAAAATATTTCATTTCTTCCCGTATTGGGCTATCTTTCTATGCATTTTTCAAAAAAATGCATACTATGCTTTTAGATTCTACAAATATTGGCTTTGTGTGTTTATTTATAAATCTGCTTAAAAAAATGATGGACAAACAGCAACAAAAGGGGAGTGGGAGGAAAATAATGCGCGTTTTATTCTTAGAAAGTCATCCCATGTGGATTCACGGATTACCGAATGGCTTTATAGATGAAGGGCACGAAGTGAAAATTTCCGGTCCAATCAACAATCTTGATATTGGCAAACTTATTTCTGAATTTCAGCCTAACTTAATCATCACGATGGGGTGGGGGCCAGAAAACACCGCTGTGGAAAAGCAGAAGAAAATTTACGAAAGCACCATTAATAGCAATATTCCTCATGTGTATTGGGCTACAGAAGACCCGACATCGACTCAAATCTTTACTATTCCTTATATTCGGAGAACCCATCCGGACTTTGTTTTCACTATTTGCCAGGAACGGGTACCATACTACCGGGGACTAGGAATTCCTGCCGAACATCTGGATTTCGGCCACCATCCTAAAGTACATCACCCCGTGGATGTCGACCCGAACTATTATGCGCCAGTTTCAATCGTAGCCAATGGATACCCAAAAAAGCTATCCTATTTTCCAAGTCATTTTCGGCATCAGTCGATGAAAAGCTTGATTACACCATTACTAGAAAACAATATTCAAATTAATTTCTACGGGAACAATTGGGAAAGCATGGGTCCGCATTTGGGAGTGGAGATCCCTAAGGAATGGATCCGTGGCTATATTGATTACACGAATGCAAATAAAGTGTATAGTTCCTCTGATATCACCATTGGTTTGCAAAACCTGCAAACACAATTGACGCAGCGAACGTATGAAGTCCTAGGGTCAGGTGGCCTATTTATTACGAATAACACACCGGAAATTAATCGGCTTTTCAAGTCAGGAAGAGAGTTACTGACATCATCATCACCTGAAGAAACACTCGAAATCGTGACCCATCTTCTTCAGCACCCTGAAGAAAGAGAGAGAATTCGCCAAGCCGGCCTTGAAGCTGTCCGTAAACATTCCTATAAAGAAAGAGCTAAATTTATGGTAGAGGTTTTGGAGAAAGAAGGAATCTTCAGCAAAGGGAAAAGTACTTACACTCTTAAAATGGAAAATAGGACAACTTTTCAACAGGGCGAATTTGAAATCTATAAAGTTCAAAATGGGGATACCTTGTCCCTTATTTCTAGAGAGTTTGGAGTTCCCATTGCTAGGTTAAAGGAATTAAATAACCTAACCACTGATATCATCGATACCGGCCTGCCTCTAAAAATTAGAGTACGAAAGAATCTCGATTATGAAAAATATGACCTATATACAATCTGCCATGGAGAAACATTAGCTAAGATTTCCAAGGAGTTTGGTATTTCACTAGAAAAGCTCAAACAGGATAACCAATTAACTTCAGATTTTATTTATGCCGGCCAATCGTTAAAGATTGAAAAGGATTATACCAACTCCCACAAAATGCCTTCGGTTTTTATATCGAAAGGTTTAAAAGATGATAACATGATTGCTTTAACATTTGATGCGGGTGACAGTGCCGAAAATACCGAGAACATCCTAAACGTTTTAAAAAAATACAATGTAAAATCAACGATGTTTTTAACTGGTGCATGGATAGAAAATACCCGCAGCTCGCTAAGAGAATGATATCAGACGGACATGAAATAGCCAACCATTCGTATAGCCACCCAGATTTAACAAAACAATCGAAACATGAGATTCAAGCAGAATTACAATCCACTTCCGCTAGTTTTGAAAAAGTTCTTGGAACTAAAGGGTGCCCATTATTGCGGCCGCCATTTGGCTATTGGAATAAAAACCTTCTGGAAGCAGCAGGTGAAATGGACTTTCCGTTTACCATCTATTGGAGCATTGACACTCTTGACTGGAAGGAACCAACGGCAGAGTTTATTTATCAACGGATTTTTTCAAACCTTACGGGTAATGACCTTGTCTTAGCGCATTTAAATGGAAAACCAACAGCAGAGGCGATGGAGCTTGTGATACCGGAACTCAAAAAACAAGGCTATCAATTAGTAAAAGTAAGTGACATGCTATGGGACTAAAATTTTTAAAGGGGAGGGTTTGAGAATGCGAATATTGTTTTTAGAAAGTAATCCAATGTGGATTTATGGTCTGCCGAACGGCTTTCGTGATGCTGGGCATACTGTCATGGTCTCCGGTCCGTTGACTGAGGCAAGTATTCCTGACATGCTCTCAACCTTTCAACCCGATTTAATATTTACAATGGGGCATACCGCCGAGCATACAGAGGAAAAACAATTGTGGATTAGAAAGCATGTCACTCCCACAAACATTCCTCATGTGTATTGGGCAACAGAAGACCCGGGCTATACGCTGACTTTTTCACTTCCTCTCATTAAGACGATTGAACCAGATTTTGTATTTACCATTTGTCCCCCAAGAGTGGAGTTTTACAGGGACTTAAAGATTCCGTCAGAGCACTTGGATTTCGGCTATCATTCAGATGTTCATTATCCCGACAATTCAGAAGATAAGTATCAAGTGTCCATTGCCGTTGTGGCAAATGGTTATCCAATGCTCTATGAAAAAAGGCCGGATCACTACCGTTTTAAAGCGCTTAAGGATCTTCTTGCTCCATTTTTGGAAGAAAATATTAGAATTGATTTTTGGGGACGTTATTGGGATCAAATGGACCATATCCTTGGCAAGAAGATACCCGATGAATGGATTCATGGGTTTCTTCCCTATACAGAAGCGAATAAGGTGTACAGTTCGGCAGACATCATTCTAGGTGTCCAGAATCATGATACCCAGGTAACCCAGCGGACGTATGAAGTGCTTGGTTCGGGCGGTCTTTTGCTTACAAATGATACATCTGAGATTAGGAGATTATTTACTCCCGGCCAAGATTTGTTAGTCAGCAATTCAGCTAAAGAAACCATTGACCTTGTAAAATACTATTTAAGTCATCCTGAAGAAGTAAAGAAAGTTAAAGCTGCCGGAATGAAGGCGGTTGAAAAATACTCGTACAAGCATCGGGCTGATTTTATCATCGAAACACTTATCGGGGCAGGCATTCTTCCAAAAGACTCGGAAAGTTCGGGGGCAGGGAGATTCATCCACTATGTGGATACATTAAAGGAAAACTATGAAATATATACCATCCAGCCAAAGGATACATTGTGGAGCATTTCTAGAAAATTCGGCGTTAGTGTGGAAGAAATCAAGAAATTAAATGGCCTCCAATCAGATATCATCAACGTCAATGATTTTTTAAAAATTAAAAAGAAATAGGTGAAAAAGGTGCGAATTCTTTTTATAGAAAGTGGGGAAATCTGGAGTAATAATCTAACAAAGGGGTTTACGGCCCACGGACATGACATTCTTATTTCGGGCCCAATCAATAGGGAAGTTCTATCTAATATGATTGAAAGTTTTCGGCCCGATTTCGCCATTACCATTGGTTGGGGAGAGGAACATACAAAGGATAAACAAATCACCATCCGTGAACAGATGGCAAAGCATAACCTTCCGTTAGTCTATTGGGCAGTGGAAGACCCCGCTTATACCGACGTTTGGTCCATTCCATTAGTAAAAACGATTCAGCCTGACTTTGTTTTTACATTAAGCCCTGACAAGGTAGACACATATAAACAATTAGGTATTCCTTCGGAGCATTTAGATTTTGGCTTTGAGGAGAGCATTCACCATCCAACTAGCCGCCATCCAGAGTTTGAAGCAGAGATTGCAATCGTTGCGAATGCGTATCCAGATATTTTAGAAAAGTATCAAGATCATTTTCGCCATCAGTCGTTAGAAATTTTAATTAGGCCGCTTCTTAAGGCGAATGTTCGGATTGATTTTTGGGGAGCAAATTGGGACAGGATGGATGCTTATTTAGGTGTAAAAATCCCAAAGGAATGGATTCACGGTTTTCTAAACTATAAGGATGCAAATAAAGTATACAGTTCCTCGAAAATTATCTTAGGTTTGCAAAATTATCCGGATCTACTGACCCAACGGACCTATGAAATATTAGGGTCAGGCGGCTTTCTTCTTACCATGGATACCCCAGGAGTCAGGAGAAATTTCGTACAAGGTAAAGATTTAGAAGTATCTCTATCCCCGGAAGAAACGATTCAGAAAGTGAAATTCTACCTGAATCAATCAGAACAACGGTACGAAATCCAAAAGCAGGGCCGAAAAGCGGTTGAAGCACACTCCTATACCTTTAGGGCACAACAAATCATAAACATATTAATGGAAAACGGCATCCTCGCAAAAAATAGGGGACATGCAGCAAAAGAGAAAGGAGAAATATCATTCTTTCATACCTTCGATGGATACGAAACCTATAAAGTCCAAAAAGGAGACACCTTATACAAAATATCTAAAGAATTTGCCATTTCTATTGAAGAATTAAAAACCCTAAACCTACTAGACACGGACACAGTATTAGAAAATCAACTAATAAAAATAAGAAAAAAATGATGCATGGGGACGGTTCTCATGCATCATTTTAATTTAAGAAAAAATTAAGGAATTCCTATCATAATAAGGTCATCCAAGAGGAAATAGAGAGAAATCGGGGGCCAATCAAAATTGAAGCTAAAAATTTTTGCCGTAATTTTTATATTGGGGATACTCGCAAGTGTTAGCTATGCAGAAGCACAAAAAGACGACCTTCCATCAAATACAACAGAAAATAGTACTGAAACGAAAGCAACAAACGAAGAGGATCAAAAGATTTCAGGTTTAACTGAAACCAGCTCGGTTGAATCTCAGGAAAATGAAGTCCAGGCAGCAACTGAGCCACAGCAGGAAACTCAAACGCAACAAGAAACCCAAATTCAGCAAGCAACCCAAACTCAGCAAGAAATCCAACCACAAAACGGAAAAATCATCATTAACAATGTTCCTCATATCCAGCAAATGCCGGAACTGGCACGTGGATGTGAAGTCACCAGCCTTGCCATGCTCCTTCAATACGCAGGTGTGGAAGTCGATAAAATGACGCTGGCAAAACAAATTAAAATCATTCCTTTCCGTGATCAAAATGGCTTGAAAGGAAATCCAAATGAGGGATTTGTCGGTGATATTTACTCATTTAAAAATTCGGGATATGGAGTTTATCATGGTCCAATTACAGAGCTCGCCCAAAAATATTTGCCAGGTAGAATACTAGATTTAACAGGACAAAATATTGACTCTGTTTATAATATGCTTAAAAAAGGGTCCCCTGTATGGGTCATCACCAATTCAAGATTTGCATCACTTCCTCAAAGTGAATTTTCTACTTGGGATACAGCATCTGGAAAAGTGCAAATTACCTATAGAGAGCATAGTGTTTTATTAGTAGGCTTTGACGAAAACTATGTTTATCTCAACGATCCATTAGCTGAGCAGGGATATAAAACAGTACCTAGTGATAGCTTTGAAGAGTCATGGATTCAGATGGGTAAACAGGCGATTAGTTTTCAGTCATGATCATTTGACCTAAAATAATTACAACTGAAACCAAAAGAAGTAGATAACTTTTATTATTAAAAAATGCTAAAATCAAATAGAAGCCTAAAATTAGTGAGAATTTTTATAAAAAGGGAGCTAATTACATGATTAGAGTTGTCTGCAAATCTAAATTAAAACCGGACGTAGATGTTGAGGAATATCTTAAATTGGCGAGTGAAGTGATTACCGAATCGAGAAAAGAAAAAGGCTGCTTCATGTATACCCTTCATGGTGATATCAACGATCCGACCATTTTCGCAACAATCGAGGAATGGGAAGATGAAGAGGCTTTGAGACAGCACGATAATAGTGAACACGTTCGGAGAATTGTGCCAGAACTTAGGAAAAGACGAGAAAGTACAGATATGAATATTTATAAAGTGTTAATATAATCATTTGCAGGCCCACTATTAAGTGGGTCTTTTTGTATGTACAGGTTGGTGAACAAATGTATTGATATATTTTTATTTTGTTGCAATAATTAAGAAATATCAAAATACTAAAGTAGTATTTTTATAGGAGGGAACGCAATGTCAGAGATAAAAACCGCACTCATTGTCGGCGGCGGAATCGGCGGCCTTGTAACGGCTCTTAAACTTAATCAGGCCGGAGTGTCTGTCCGCGTTTTCGAGAGTGTCGAAACGATAAGAGCGCTGGGAGTCGGGATTAACCTTCTGCCTCATGCTGTCAGGGTCCTCACCGAGCTAGGCCTTGCAGATGAACTTGAAAAAACTGGCCTGCCAACCGCTGAGCTCATGTATGTTAACAAATTCGGCAAGAAAATTTGGCAGGAACCGCGTGGCAAAGCTGCCGGCTACCATTGGCCGCAATATTCGATTCACCGCGGACGCCTGCAAATGATGCTGTTAAATGCTGTCATTCAAAAATTAGGGAAGGATGCCGTATTAACCGGGCATCACTTACAATCGTTTGAACAGGTTGGTGACACGGTAACGGCTCGATTTATCAATCGTAAAACAGGAGAGTCTCTTGGCCCTTACAGTGCGGACATGATGATTGCCGCCGATGGCATCCACTCGGTGGTCCGAAAAACTTATTATCCAAATGAAGGTCTGCCAAAATTCAGCGGCCGGATCTTGTGGCGCGGAATTACCGAAGCTGAACCATTTTTGACCGGAAGATCAATGATTATGGCGGGTTACCAAGATCAAAAATTTGTTGCCTATCCAGTTTGTCCCGAAACCGCAGCAAAAGGGCGCTCTTTAGTTAACTGGATTGCAGAATTGGCAATTAAAGACGAAATGCCTGACCGTGCTGACTGGAATAAGAAAATTGATAAGGAAAAGTTTGCTCCGCAATTTGCTGCCTGGGATTTTGGCTGGCTGAATGTTCCGCAGCTAATTGAGGAAACAGAGGCAGTGTATGAGTTCCCAATGGTCGACCGTGACCCGCTTCCCGCTTGGACCTTCGGACGTATCACGTTGCTTGGAGATGCAGCCCATCCTATGTATCCAATCGGCTCAAATGGTGCTTCACAGGCGATTTTGGATGCAGATGCCCTGGGGGAGGCCATTTTAACACACCCGACTGCAGAACAGGCATTGAAGGCATATGAAGAAGCCAGATTAGAACCAACTGCAAATATTGTTATGGCAAACCGGAAAAATGGGCCTGAAGTGGTCATGCAAATCGTCGAAGACCGCGCACCTAATGGTTTTGACGAATTAAGTGATGTCATTTCCCAGCAGGAATTACAGGATATCGCCAATCAATACAAGCAAATTGCCGGTTTTGATCGCGAAAAATTAAACAGCAAGGCGGGGAAACAGTAATGGTAGAACATATTGTATTACTGAAATTTTCACCAAAGACAACTATAGAACAAAAGCAAGAGGCAATTAGCCGGACCCTGCTGCTCAAAGAAGTGATTCCCGGTATTATGGATATACAGCAAGGAATTAATTTTTCAAATAGGAGCAAAGGTTTTGAAATTGGATTAACGGTCCGATTTGAGGACAGAACGTCCTTGGAAAACTACGGACCACATCCGGCCCATCAAGAGATTTTTGCCTATTTACAGGAAATTGGCGTCGAAGACATTATTGTCGTTGATTTTGAATTCTAA
This sequence comes from Neobacillus sp. PVCKKU3, assembly GCF_058323225.1. Taxonomy (NCBI): domain Bacteria; kingdom Bacillati; phylum Bacillota; class Bacilli; order Caryophanales; family Bacillaceae; genus Neobacillus; species Neobacillus sp. PVCKKU3. The sequence continues at coordinate 73,846 of NZ_JBLVQN010000026.1, read as the reverse complement.
TATTTTTTTAGCATTATACTTTAACGCTTAAACGCGTTTTAGTATTTAAGAAAACAAAATTATACTTTGTGATAAATATATTTAAAGGACCCCAAGAGGTCCTTTTTCTAAAAAAAGTATCAATATTTCTGAAAATAAAGCGACTTCCCCGTTTGCCATTCAGCATAACAGACTTCCTTCGGATTTTTAACCCCGCCTTTATCCAACTCCTTATAAAGCCAATTCTCATCCAACCCGGCTTGTTTAAGGTTCTCTTGTAAAATTTCGCCGTCACTGATAATGGTAAGTGGAATCTGTTTTTGTTCCGCTTTGATTTTTAAATCCTTGTTTGTCGGAGAATCTGCCTCAGGCTTCCTAAGGATACTAATTCCGCCGCTGTTTTCAAAAATGGCATACTCCACCTCTTCGAGAGAAAAAACGTCTTTGGAACGCAGCATTTGCTTTAATTGATCCAAGTCTAACCGGTTCTTTTTCATTTCTCTCCAGTCAATCTTCCCTCTGCTAATAATCATTGAAGGCTTACCCTCAAAAAACTGGCGTAATTTTCGCGATTTCTGTGTTAGCATTTCCGTAAAATAAATAAGGAATCCCCACACGCCAATAGCTAGAAGGACTTTCAAAATGCCGGCACCATCATCAAAGACGGCACTACTTAATAAATCGCCTAGGACTAATGCTGAAATAAAATCAAATGGAGTAATTTGACTTAATTGCGTTTTTCCTAAAAATTTTACCGTAATAAAAAGCGCAATGTATCCAACTACCAGTTCAAAGATAATATCCACGTAACTCATGAGCTGCCTCCAATTTATTCATACTGTATTGTTATGGACATGGGGGCTATTTCCTAAACGAGTAATTCCTGATATTAGGGCAATTGAACTAGTTTTGTTTAGAACAATTTAATTTCAGAAAATTTAAATTAAAATAGAGGAAATAGAAAAATTTTACAGAATTAAAATATAAACACGTTAATAAAATATAGAAATTGAGTTTTAAAAACAATGTAAGCGCTTTATTGTTGACGCGACGAGGATTTGGGTGCAAGGGATTTATGAAAAAAAACACTAAAAGAGGTGTATGAAATGAAAGTAAGTCCACTTGAGTTTATTGAATGCGTTGAACTAATGGTAGCAGCTGAGGAAAATCGGTTAATATTAGACGGAACGACGATAAAAATTTTAGGTGAAGAAGTGGAATTTTAAAATTAAAACATCGAGTCGCAACATCATAAATAAAAGCCGCACCATTTACAGTGCGGCTTTTAGTATTAAGATCAAGCTGTTCTATTTAATTGATATTTGTCTCTTATCATGCTAAAGAGTTTTAATAAGATGATAACAGTAATAAATAACATGATTGGGACGGCCACAAGCACTAGCGATTGGCTGTCTGTTTGAGCTCTAGGAGACTTTGCACTTTCTCCAATTGCATTCTTTCCGGTTACCACATACGAATAACTGCCGCCGGCACGGAATGTAGCGGTTTTATCTTCAAAATTGGGTTCTGTTAGATTTGCTGCAATAGGTGTGTAGCCGCTGCTGAATCCAAATCTATTGATGGCTTTACGATAGACGGTATAGGATTCCGCTCCATATACGGGATTCCAAGTAATCGTAACGGAATTTTGATCATTCTTGTCAGCCATTACCCAATCTGGGGCAGCAGGTACTGTCGATATTTTTGCATGATAGGGAGTATATCGGTTTCCACTCAATGAAGTGGGAATTACATGAACCATACGAGAAGCATGAGTGGAAAGTTCTGCCGTGAATCCTGAATCCATGCTGCCTAAATCCTGATGGCTCCACATATCATGCACCATTGCTGAGCCATTAACCCCCAAATCTGCCCATTTCACCCTTACTTTTTGTGAGGAGGGTCCGGTATTAAAGAGGCCAATATTGAGAGAACCGTCTGGTAGTTTTTGATAGAATACTTGAGAGGCAGCGGTTTTGTGTAAACGTTTCCCTGCCGTTCCACTTTGGTTGGCCCCAATAATTTCGTCATTTGTCAACAGGCTGATCCCATAATCGTCCAGCTTCGTTAGGTCATTCCCAATCACAAACTGGGATGACGCGATCGCCCAGAGAGTTACATAAGATCGTTTTTCCTCCTCTGTCAGGCCATCCTTACCCCCGTTTGCCACATTGAGTGAATCAAAATCGTTCCACCCGCCCGGACCGGCATGCTCGTGCCACTCTGCGGCATCATCAAACCTTCTAGACACCTTTTTCCAATTTGTGAGAGTTGGCTTTCCATATGCCTCTACGTCGTGATCGGTCCGCCAGCCATTCGATAATTCCTTCCATGTTGAAGCATGTTTGATATCAAGATTATTGGACAGCTCCACATGTATCGGTCTTCCAGTTTTCTTCAACGCCTTTGCCCAGGCCTCAACATCTTGAATATCCTGGTTGCGGACACCATCAATTTTTAGATAATCCACCCCGTAAGAAGCAAACAGCTGTGCCCACGAATCAATATACTCCTGTGCCCCCGGCTTGGAAAAATCAATGGCATACATATTCTTGAAGTTAAAATTCACTTTTTGCCCTTTACTAAAATCCACAATATCTTTGGCGTGATAGGGTGTTCCCTCAATCGGCGTGTTTTGATCCACAGCGCCTTTTGGAATACCTAGCGTAACATAGAAACCAAACTTTAAGCCTTTGTGGTGGATATAATCCCCAAGTGCTTTCATCCCGTTTGGAAATTTCTTTGGATCTACCACCCACCGGCCGTATTTATCAACGGCGGTGGTCCAATCAAGCATATAGTAATCATCCAAGTTAATATATTGGTATCCGTGCGACTTGAATTTTGCAGCCATTACATCGGCTGCATCTTTGATGTTTTGCTCCGTAGGCTTTTTCCGGATTGAGCTCCAGCTGCTCCAGCCCATAAACGGCCGGTCTCCTAGACTATTATAGGAAGAAGCTTTTGCCTCTTCTAAGTCAAAAATGGATACGGGGAAATTTCCACAAAGTAAAAATGAGAATGATAGCAAAGTTGTAATAATTTTCTTAAGCATAGACATTTCCCCTATAAGCAGATAGGTATTAATAAATCTATCATAATACAGAATGTTCTATATTTTAATGAACAATATGTTCCAGCAAGATATGAAAAAATTCACATAATGTTCTAATCCACTCACGATCGGAAGAGTGAAAAAATTATATAATAAAAGTGAATAAATGGTATTTATACCAAAACGAGGGGGATAACAAAATGCTGACTGATTATTCAAGAATCGTGGTTCCTTACGATCATTCTGAATTAAGCAAAAAAGCCTTAAAAATGGCAATGAATCTAGTAAAACAAGACGAAAAAATTGAATTATACGTTCTCATGGTTATTCAGCCGGAAATTCATCTAGCTTACCATTATGGAGATCCGATACAAAATTTGCGCGAGGAACAGCTTAAAGCGATCGAGCCGGTCCGCGAAGAAATAAACCAAGAGCTGCTGAAGCTTCCGAATAATACTAGAACATTTGTGTTGGAAGGGGAGCCTGCTGGAACGATCATCGATTTTGTTAGGAAGAATGACGCTGATTTCATTGTCATGGGAAGCAGAGGATTAAGCGGACTGAAGGAAATGTTCTTGGGAAGTGTAAGCCATTATGTTGTACAGAAGGCAACATGTCCTGTTCTGATTGTAAAATAATTTCTAACCTATAATAAAAGGTTGTTCTTAAGTTCTTGGGAACAACCTTTTTATATTCACCTTAGCTAAGTTTACTAAAAAAGATGGTGAAATTTCAGAGAATTTAGAAAAACATTCTAAACTTTCAAGAAATTATGACAAGGATTTCCGGTGATATAAATTAACTTGTTCACACGAATGACATATTTTATCAAAATCTTTGTTTTATATTTCGACAGCCGCATACAAAGTTCTTGTTTTTTTCATTCTTATGTTGAAGGTCCCACATAGAATAAGGAATTAATTTGTAAAAAAAGGGTTTAAGTAGTCGGAATTTTTAAATTTTAATAACCTGCGAAGTTTGTTACAATAAAAAACGTGAAGGAATGTCGGAGGAAATCGATAAACAATTTTTTAAAAAAATGATTGGTTAGAGGGAGGGGTTTACATGGTATTCAAGGTAGCATTCTGGAGATTGTTAACAAGAAACCAGAAACTTAGATTACTGAAGCAAAAAGCTCACATAGAACATCTTTCTGCGGGGCCCCGAGTATCATAGGGGCTCTTTTTTTTATGTAAGTGCGTATAAAAATAAGAATATCAAAGGAATTTCCATACTTGTTATTGAACTTAAATTGTTATAGATGGAATGGACAAGTCGATTTTTATGAGGTGAAACCTTGAGGAAAATTGTGATTTCTGATATTCATGGCTGTGCAGCTGAGCTGGATCAATTGTTGAAAAAAACTCATGCACAAGCGGAAGAGGTTGTTTTTTTAGGTGACTATGTCGATACAGGACACCACAGTATGGATGTGCTTGATAGAGTACAAGAATGGTGCAGTCAGGGAGCTTCTGCTTTGCTTGGCAATCATGATGATATGTTTTTACAATGGCTAGCTGAGAAAGAAATTATCTTTTACTATGGCAGGGTTGGCGGAATAGCGACGATAAATAGCTGTTTACATAGACTTGGTATGCCTCGGGTTGAATACTCTGAATTACTGAATGACATGAAAAAGGAAAATGACATAAGAAACATTATCCTAGCTCATTTTTCTTCGCAAATTTCATTTTTACAATCTCTCCCTTTATTTATCAAGGAACAGGATTTTGTTTTTGTCCATGCAGGAATCCATCCGAAAAAAGGGCTTGAAAAAACGACAAAAGTGGAGTTTTTAAATATTCGGGATGAATTTATTTACGAATATCAGCATCCGGAAACGGTCATTTTCGGCCATACTCCGACCAGAAGGATCCATAAACAAAACAATGTTTATTTTGGTCCAAACCGGGTAATCGGAATCGATGGAGGCTGTGCCTTCGACGGCCAGTTAAACGCATTAATCATAAAGGATGGAAGTTTTATGACGGAATCAGTTTTAAAAATAAAAGAAGGAAAATAAACATTATTTGGAGAATTAAAATTTTAGTAGAATGTTAAAAATTTGAATGGAGGGACAAGAAAAAATGTCCAATATCCCAACAGTACTGAAGGACTTGCGTTTACCCGTAATTGGTTCACCACTTTTTATTATTAGTAATCCCAAGCTGGTTATTGCCCAATGTAAGGCAGGCATAGTAGGTTCCATGCCGGCGCTGAATGCAAGACCGGCATCACTTCTTGATGAATGGCTGCACGAAATCACGGAGGAGCTCGCGGCATATAACGCCCGTCATCCAGAGCGGCCGGCAGCCCCATTTGCGATCAATCAAATTGTTCACAAGTCCAATAATCGGCTAGAACATGATGTGGAAATGTGTAAGAAGTATAAGGTTCCTATCATTATTACGTCCCTTGGGGCACGTGAAGAAGTAAATACCGAAATACATAGTTATGGAGGTATTGTGCTGCACGATGTAATTAATAATAAATTCGCTCATAAGGCAGTTGATAAAGGGGCGGATGGGTTGATTGCTGTTGCAGCAGGTGCCGGTGGCCATGCTGGTGTGAAGAGCCCATTTGCCTTAGTTCAGGAAATCCGCGAATGGTACGACGGTCCGCTGGCTTTGGCAGGTTCGATTGCTACCGGCAGTGCTGTACTCGCCGCTCAAGCGATGGGTGCTGATTTTGCTTACATTGGCTCGCCATTTATTGCGACACACGAAGCGAATGCTGTAGAAGAGTATAAGCAGGCAATTGTCGATTCCACATCTGACGATATTGTCTATAGCAGTCTGTTCACAGGTGTTCATGGAAACTATTTAGCACCATCCATTCGTGCGGCAGGGTTAGATCCTAATGCGCTTCCTGAAAGTGATCCGTCTCAGATGAGTTTTTCAGATGGCAGTTCGAAACCTAAGGCATGGAAGGAAATTTGGGGTTCCGGCCAAGGAATTGGCGTCATTAATAAAGTTAGCGGTGCTGGAGAATTCGTTGACAAGCTTTATCAGGAGTATATGGCAGCGAAAGAGAGACTAGGTCTGGTTGTTGTTTGATGTTAGGATAATATAGAAGCGGAAAAACTGACTCAACTTTTGGAGTCAGTTTTTTTTATTGAATATCCATATTGCGAACAATGGACTGGATATCATTCATAATCTATTGTATCAACTAGAAAAGGTGTTCAATATGAGAAACATGAATGAAGTGCAAATACACCCCATCATCGGGCAGGCATGGACAGGTAAACATGTGATCCTGCTTCATTGTACAAATAATAATCAATTCCTGCAGCTTTATAAAAGCTATCACGCCCCGATTGAGCCTCCCCGACTCAACTGTGCAGAAACTTTATCGCAGCTTTTAAGTATCGGCTATTCTATTGCGGCCATTACACCCATCTCTTCCAATCAAATTCAATATGTGCTGGTACTTTGAGATAGACCTGGCGTAAAGCGTGGGTCTTTTCTTATTCCGTTGGTTTATATACAATATATATAATAAAGAATGTATTGGAGAAGCTAATTATGGAATATTTATCATTGAAAGACCATGTTTATAATTATATTGTGGATCAAATCAACAGTGGGAAATTGCTTGCAGGGGCAAAGTTAAATGAAAACAATATTTGCGAAAGCCTTCAAGTCAGCAGGACCCCAGTAAGGGAAGCACTCATCCAACTAGCGTCGGAGGGGCTGATTGACAATGTACCAAGGAAAGGGTTTGTCATAAAAAGTCTTACAAAAGAAGAGGCTGAAGAAACCTATTTTATCATTGGTGCATTAGATGGTCTCGCTGCGTCCTTGGCTGCACCGCTTTTAACCGAGAAGCACTTGAGTGAAATGGATTTCTACATCCAGAGTATTGATTTGGCGCTGAATACCGAGAATTACCGAATGTATGATAAGATGCAGGAAGCCTTTCATGGTGTCTATTTATCCGTTTGTCCCAACAAAAGCTTAGTCAACCTTTTGCTTCAATGGGAAAAGAAATTTTTGAAAAATTTAGGGGAAGCCGGCTCACAGGAAGGCTTGAAAGAAAAACTTTTGCAAACCAATAATGAGCATCGAAAAATGCTGGAGCTTTTTAAAAGTAAAGATACGGCTGAATTGGAAAGATTATTGAAAGAAGTCCATTGGAACCCTGAAAAGGTAGAAAACCTGCCACTATAAGAAGAAAAACCCGAAAGATTTTGTTCGATTATTCGACAGAATCTTTTTTTTATTGACAGATAAAAATAAAATATATAATATAAAGTATACAAATAACTGAATATTTGAAAAGGTATTTAAATTGAAAGGGGTTTATTTTATTAAACTAGTAAATTAAAAAAAAGGGGAAATTAATCTATGGCAAATAACACCAATGACCTTCAACGCGGCTTAAAACAGCGGCATATTACGATGATTTCCATTGGCGGAACAATCGGTACAGGCCTGTTCCTCGCTTCTGGTAATGTCGTTTCGAAGGCTGGCGCCCTTGGCGGCCCGATTGCCTATTTAGTGATAGGGCTTTTAGTGTTTGTTTTAATGAAAGGTTTAGGAGAAATGTCTACCTTCATGCCTGTTCCGGGCGCCTATACATCCTATTCGGGGCTCTTTGTTCATCCTGTATTGGGCTTTATGGTAGGCTGGAATTTGTCCATCAACGGATTCCTCGGACTTGGCGCTGAAATCGTTGGGGGAGGAATGATTCTTAATCAATTTTTTCCTAATGTACCTCCTTCTGTCTTCTGTATCATCATTTCATTATTGATCCTGGCCTTGAATTTAATCGATGTAAAATCATACGGGGAAGCCGAATACTGGTTTGCCGGCATCAAGGTTGTTGCTATTATTATCTTCTTAATTGTTGGTGTGCTAATGATTTTTGGAGTGATTGGACATCAAGGATTTATTGGATTATCCAACTGGACAGACAAGTCCATGTTCCCTAACGGGTTTGCAGCGGTTATTTTGATGATGACTGGCGTAATCTGGTCCTATCTTGGGGTTGAAACCGTTATTACTGCATCGGGAGAAACAGAAAACCCTCAGAAAAATGTACCTAAAGCGATAAATACTATTTTCTTCCGGATTTTGCTTTTTTACGTGGGTTCCGTGACTGTCATGGGATTGGTCGTTCCTTACAAAGAAGTAAGCGTTTTAAATAATGGCTATGCCGGTCTATTTGGGTTGGCAGGGATTCCCGGGGCTGCCACAATTATGAATATTGTCATTCTGACTTCACTCGCATCTGCAGCAAATTCGATGATTTATGCCATTAGCAGAACGCTGGTAGCCTTGTCAAAAGAAGGAAAGGCTCCAAAAGCTTTGGGTAAAATAAATAAACGCGGGATACCGATGAATGCGGTTATTCTAACATTGTTCCTTGGACAAGTTTCTCTGATTACAAACTTCGTTTCACCGGATAAGGTGTTTGTATGGTTAATTTCCATCGCTGGTTTCAATACGCTACTTGGCTGGTTCGGTAGTTTTCTTTCGCACTATAAGTTCAGAAAATGGTTGGTGGCAAATGGCGGATCGGTGGACAAACTAAAGTTCAAAACAAATATTTATCCACTTCCAACCATTATTTGTTTAATCGCATTAGTTGCTATCGCTATTTACACGGCCTACAGTCCTGATACAAGATTTTCATTCTATATCGGAGCACCAATGCTAGTCTTGTACGCCATTATTGGTACTATCTTGTATAAAAAAGGAAAACTGAAAGATCCGGACTATAAGCCTTTCTTAGAGGCCCACATTAAAGAAACAGAAATAAAATAATGAATCTCACAAATTTTCATATTAGTAATGTGTAAAGGCGGGTCCCTAGTTGCTAATATGTAAACTAGGGATTCGTCCTTAAATGGAGAGGAGAGAAACAGATTGGAACAGAAAAACCTTGAATTGGCGGTGAAGCTCCGTCATGAACTTCATGCACATCCTGAATTATCCAATCATGAAGTATGGACTAAACGACATTTAATTGATTTCCTACAAGCAAACACAAAACTTGAAATCGTTGATCGGGGCCGTTGGTTCTATGCCATTTATCACTCTAAAGTAGGAAAAAGAAACGTTGCCTTCCGTGCTGACTTTGATGCCCTCCCAATCGAGGAAACTATTAATCTTCCATACGGCTCGCAAATTCCTGGAGTTTCACACAAATGCGGGCATGACGGGCACTCCGCAACACTTGCTGGATTTGCGTTGGAAATTGATCAAAAGGGCTGCGACAACAACGTCTACTTCTTATTCCAGCATGCGGAGGAAACAGGTGACGGTGCAGCAGAGTGTGCTGTTTTTATCGAGGAAAATAACATTGATGAAATTTTTGCTTGGCATAATATGAGCGGTTTTAAACACAATTCCGTATTGGTCATTGACGGAACTGCCCATTGTGCATCCAAGGGAATGAGCATACATATGGAGGGTGTACCTTCTCATGCCAGCGAACCGGAGAAGGGAATCAATCCATCCTTTGCGATTGCCAAGGTCATCGATGCTATTCCTGGTTTCATTGACCCTGCTGCGAACGAAGGGATTGTTCTATGCACGATTGTTCAAGTGGACATCGGCGCCAAAGCCTTTGGTGTTAACGCCAGCAAAGGTGTGCTTAGAATGACTATTCGTGCTCTTTATGAAAAAGAAATGGATAAACTTCAGAAGAAGCTTGAGGATGTGGCGATTGCGGAAGCGGAGAAGTATGGTCTAAAGGTAAGCTTTGAATACCAAGATGAATTCCCGGAAACAGCGAATGACAAAGAAAGCTCAGATAAGATTCGTCAGGTTTGTAAAGATAAAGGATTCGATTTGATTGAGCTAGAGGAAGCGTTCCGCGGTTCCGAAGATTTTGGTCATTACACAAAACTCACCAAGGGAGCCTATACTTATATTGGCAACGGGGAAGAATATCCGAACCTGCACAGCTATGAGTATAACTTCCGTGATGATCTCATCGAGACAGGTGTAGAACTGTTCAAAGGTTTAGCGGATTTGTAAAATTTAATAAAAAAATGGGAGGGAGCCAAATTAAATAGTTTGGCCCCTTTTTACTTTAAAAAGGTAATGTGCAACAGGAAAAATGTTAACGTTAACAATAACGGTTTACATATATTACTAGATTTGATAGACTATAAAGGAATGGAAATGTTAACGTTTGCAAAACGGCGTGACAGTAGGAAGTATTCGCGTTTCATGAAACCTAACGGCTAATGGGCCGGCAGGCTTTGAAAACTATAAATTATCGACAAAGGAGAAATGAATAATGGAAACTCGTTATGCAATTCACCCCGAGGATATGAAGAAATACACAACAGAAGAATTAAGAAGGGAGTTTTTAGTGGAAACCCTATTTGAGCTTGGGCAGGTCCACTTAACCTATACACATAATGACCGGATGATTTTTGGAGGGGTCACTCCTGCTGAGCAAGAATTGACAATCAAATTAGATAAAGAGCTTGGCGTGGAGTATTTCCTTGAACGCCGTGAGCTGGGAATTATCAACATCGGAGGCGATGGTGCGGTAATTCTAGATGGCGTGGAATATGAGATGCAGGGAAGAGACGGCCTGTATGTCGGTAAAGGAACAAAGGAAGTTTTGTTCCGTTCCAATGATGCAAACAATCCGGCCAAATTCTATATCAACTCGACTCCAGCACATCATACCTATCCGACAGTCAAAATTGATATTAACAAGATTGTTCCCCTTGAAACGGGCGAGCCGGGCACATTAAACGAGCGGAAAATTTATCAGTATGTCCACCCGAATGTTTGCGAGTCCTGCCAGCTGCAAATGGGGTTAACGATGCTTGCACCGGGCAGCGTTTGGAATACCATGCCATGCCACACCCATGAACGGAGAATGGAAGTCTACCTGTACTTTGATATGGAACCTGAAACACGTGTTTTCCACTTTATGGGTAAACCGGATGAAACAAGACACTTAGTGTTGAAAAACGAGCAGGCGGCCATTTCTCCTAGCTGGTCCATTCATACTGGTACAGCTACAAGCAACTATACCTTTATTTGGGGGATGTGCGGTGAAAATATCACCTACACTGACATGGATTTTGTGAAAATGGAAGATTTGCGCTAGTTTTTACGGCAGTATGAAAATATAAAAAAGCGAGGCTAATGATATGACGAATAATTTAAGATCCTTCTCTCTCGATTTTTTTAATCTAGCAGGAAAAGTCGCCATCGTTACAGGTGGGAACAAGGGACTTGGGCAGGCATACGCCGTTGCCCTTGCAAAAGCCGGGGCCGATCTTTTTGTAGTGTCTCGCAGTGAAGATTGGCAGGAAACGAAGGAGTTAATCGAAGAGACAGGACAACGCGCTGTGATTTTTCAGGCAGACTTAAGCGACCGGGCAAAAGTTAAGCAGGCAGCTGCTGAATGTATGAAGGAATATGGAAGGATTGATATTCTGGTGAATAATGCCGGAACTATCCGCCGTGCTCCTATCCTCGAGTATAAGGAAGAGGATTGGGATGCCGTAATGGAAATCAATCTTAATTCTATCTACTTGCTCAGTCAAGAAGTGGCAAAGGTCATGGTGGAGCAAAGATCCGGGAAGATTATCAATATTGCCTCCATGTTGTCATTCCAGGGAGGCAAGTTCGTTCCTCCTTATACAGCCAGCAAACATGCTGTTGCCGGCCTGACGAAGGCGTTTGCCAACGAACTTGCAGAATATAATATTCAAATTAATGCGATTGCACCAGGATATATTGCGACCGACAACACAGCGCCAATTCGGGCGGATGAAAAACGCAATGCGGAGATTCTTTCGCGCATCCCGGCCGCACGTTGGGCAGACCCATCTGACTTGATGGGCGCAGTAGTGTTCCTTGCAAGCGATGCCTCTAATTATATGAATGGCCATATCCTGGCGATTGATGGCGGCTGGTTAGCAAGATAATATCGAAACTATATAAAGAGCCGCTCGTGGTGTAACAGGTTTACTTGTGAGTACAAAACGTTAAGTCGCAGACCAAATCATTTGGCAAATCACATAAAATTCACAGGATAATTCAAGTAAACTTCTTAGTAAAAAAGGCGTAGAGATGCAAATATCTCTACGCCTTTTTTGAATTTTTTTACTAGCACCTGTAAGTTGTACAAGTTCATTAGCCGCTAAAGCGAGTTTACTAATTAAGCGGAGAAATTTCGCTTAATTAGCAAATAGCGCTGAAAATAGCTTAAATAGACGGAAAATTTCCCACTATTGACTAGAAAAAACGCAAAATGCGTATTTTTGCTTTGCTTAATCGGAAAACCTCCGCTTATATACCCCGAACCGATCCCTATTCTGGAGTTTAACCGGAAAACCTCCGCTTATTTTAAAAATCACTGGATTCATAATTAAGGATAAGACTTCTTATGTTTCAAACAAAAAGTGAACCTCTTTTAAATGCGTTGCGGGGAACCTCCGCAATGCTAAGGGCTAAAACAACTGCGAGGTCTCCCCAGCCCCATTAATCCTAAAGGAGTATAAATCAATAAAAATCTCACTGTGAATTTTAAATCGCAGTGCGCTTTCATATGTGTTTTACAACGTTTGCACCTCTAAAGTAAACCCTTTACTCGTGATGATTATTATACAAACACTGTTTCGACCGCGAGCGGCTTTAGTGCGGTTGTAGAATCTATATAGATAAAGGCGTCATATCGTTCCGCCATTACTGATGGTACATAGTTTCCATAGTGTTCATACCTTGGATCGTAAACAACTCCGATTGCACGGTGGCCAATCCTGCTGGAAAAATGCTGCCGAATGGTTTCGTTGAAAAGAAGCAGTTTGTCGTGATTTCCGGCTTCGTGCATCAGGTCCTCCCAGCTTCCTTTTTGGGCGGGAGGAACAATCATTCTTTTAAAATCTACACCCCATGAATCTGCTGCAATAACGGTCCCGCGATGGGTGCCAAATCCGACGATAAAGACATTTTCCTGGCCTTCCTGTTCCCTTAATAGCTGCCCTACATTCACAAGCCCTTCATCCGCCATGTCCGTAGCTCTAGCATCTCCGACATGGGTGTTATGCTCCCAAATGATGCCTTTTGCGTTTTTACCATTATAGGAACCGATTTTGGTAATGACCTCCACCATATGCCTGTCTCGGATATTCCAAGACTCATTATCATTAACGACCATCGTCCGGTAATAGTTTTCGGCGTTAGCTGTGACGATTGCGTTAACTTCCAGGTTTAATTGGCCTTCTTCGGAGCTTGAATATTTCTTTTTGTTTGTCACAATATCTGTCAGAAGGTTAATGACTTCATCATGGCAGTCTTCTGCATAAAAGGAAGCCGATACGCCGTACATTTGCCCCTCGCGGTTAAAGGGTTCAAAGCAGGCAAAGGCTTTTTTTGCTGCTTCGTCGCTTGAAGGATTTATTTTTTTTAGGTATTTAATGATTTCGTCCATCGATTCCCATAAGCTATAAACATCGACTCCATAAAAGCCAACCCGTTGGTCTGTTGGCAGGTTATGATTGTAGTCCTTTAACCATTCAATCAAACCAATAATTTCTTCATTTGCCCACATCCATGTCGGCCAGCGGTTAAACGCGGCTAATACCTCGCGGGCATTGGTATATTCGTGATCGTAACCTTTGATATAGCGGTTAACCTGTTGGCAGGCCGGCCAATCACCTTCAACTGCAATAAATGTGAATCCTTTTTCTTGGATTAACTTTTTTGTAAGCTCTGCCCGAATCTTATAGAATTCAGAAGTCCCGTGTGAGGATTCTCCAAATAATATATATTTCTGGTGATTGATTTCATCTATGAACGGCTGGAAGTCATTCATTTCTTTTAGTGGAATGGCGTGATTTTTAATGGCTTGAATTTGGTTTTCATTCATGAATCATACTCCTAATTTCCTTGATATGAAGAGTATTTTTATTTTTTTCAGTTAGGGACTGTTTTATCCGATAGAAGCTGTTTAGAAAGAAGATGCGTTTGTTCTGTAAAATCTAAAACGCCTGAAGAAGAAATTATGGAGGGCTCATAATACTCGAAGGAGGAAAAGAATAAGGGCTTCGGTCGTTATGGAGGGTTCATAACGCCCGAAGGAGGAAGTAAATAGAAAGTCCGGTCGTTATGAAGGATTCATAACGCCTGAAGGTGGAAGCAAATAGAAGGTCCGGTCGTTATGAAGGGTTCATAACGACCGTGGGAGGAAGCAAACAGAAGGCCCGGTCGTTATGAAAGGGTTCATAACGCCCGAAGGAGGAAGTAAATAAAAAGTCCGGTCGTTATGAAGGGTTCATAACGCCTGAAGGAGGAAGCAAACAGAAGGCCCGGTCATTATGAAAGGGTTCATAACGCCCGAAGGAGGAAGTAAATAAAAAGTCCGGTCGTTATGAAGGGTTCATAACGACTTAGGGCGGAATCTAAAATAAGTTCCGGTCGTTATGAGAAGTTCATAACACCTGAAGGAGGAAACAAATAGAAGTCCCGGTCGTTATAAAAGGCTCATAACGCACGAACATATGAAACAAAGTGAATTTACGAGTCACTACAAACTACCGATTATTTATATGCCTCCACGTCCGAACCAATCCATCCGCAATCCCTTCAATTACATCCTTGTCTCTAAAATAACTCATATGACACAAAGGGTTCCAGCTTGTTAAAATATTTCCTACGTTTACCTGTCTATCCTCCGTAACCGCATTTTTATAAATGTCATTGATCGGGCGTAATGGAAAGCCTAGAATATCGTCTTTATCATAAAAATTGATCCATTCACCGTTTAAGCCGGGATAAAATTCCTTCAGTTTGGGAGAAGGGATTTTGATGGGCTGGTCAAAGTTAAAATAACGCAGACTCCATAATGGAAGGGTCGTACCTAATGTATAAAAAAGCGTGATTGTATCCCCATTTTCTAAAGGTGAAAATTGACTCCCATCTACAGTGCCGTCATTTTCTTTATACTGCAAATCATAGAAATAATTACTCGTGATGACCGAACCTAAACTATGGGAAATCACGCATAATGGGGCATTCCCGCCGGCATTATTAGCAAGCTCACGAAGATTTTCGGCGATTTTTTCATGGACTCTTTCGTAATTATGCTTTGCTGACTCCACAGGCTGATAGGCGATGACATCTCCCATATAATGAATAAGAAAATGACGAAGTCTTTGATAATCCAACTTGTGGTTCAAAACGATTTTCTTATAAAGTTCTTCCTCTCTGTCCTCTAATACCGC
Organism: Neobacillus sp. PVCKKU3; assembly: GCF_058323225.1. Classification (NCBI taxonomy): domain Bacteria; kingdom Bacillati; phylum Bacillota; class Bacilli; order Caryophanales; family Bacillaceae; genus Neobacillus; species Neobacillus sp. PVCKKU3. Next base: position 58,604 of record NZ_JBLVQN010000026.1, on the reverse strand, counting down.
TGACCATTGAATGGGCTGGAATATCAGCTGGGAAGAAGGATCTGTGACCATATTTCCTATTTTCTTGGCAAAATTCTTTTTTAACATGCCAATCATGCCTGAAGCAAAGTCCTTGTCTTGTCTGCCGATCCCATGAATAATGGCAACAGCTATTTTTTTCACGAAAGTCCACACCCCTTTAATGAAGGTTTATAAGACAATATATTTAGTCTTTTTCAAAATAAGAAGGCCTTTATAACCGTTCATTTTAAATCAAGTGGGGATTTTGGCGAGTTTGACAAACACTAAGAAAAGTACTAGAATTATCTCGAATTCAAAATAATTTAAATTGAAGTTTTAAGAGGCAATCAAGGAGGAACAATGACATGCTCATAAAATTAGATAATGAAAACATGGGAAGAAGTAATTTAGGCTGGCTAAATAGTATTTTCCATTTCTCATTTGCAGAGTACTATAATCCGAAAAATATCCATTTCGGGCAGTTGAGAGTCATCAATGACGATTTGGTCGCACCCGGTACTGGATTTAATCTTCATCCCCATAAAGAAATGGAGATTGTTTCTTATGTGGTGAATGGAGACCTTACACATGGAGACAGTATGGGAAACAAAAATACGGTTACACGCGGCCATGTCCAATATATGAGTGCGGGGACAGGTGTCTTCCATAGCGAACACAATCTTGGCAACGAGACATTACGATTTTTGCAAATCTGGATTCTCCCAGATAGGGCGGGATATGAGCCGAATTATGGTGATTACCAATTTAATTGGGAAGACCGGCACAACCAATGGCTTCATATGGTTTCAAGTAAGAAAGGGGACGCCCCAATCAAAATAAACCAGGATGCAAACATCTATTCATTGGAACTTGAAGCAGGCAAAGAAATCAGTTTTCCAGTTAGTGCAGAAAGACAGGCCTATTTGGTACAAATCGAAGGAAGTTCAACGATCAATGATCTTTCTTTAAATACGAGAGATGCTATGGAAATTGTTGAAGAAGATATTCAAATTAAAGCAAATGAAACATCCCATCTATTATTGATTGAGATGAAAAAAGACTGAGGCAGCTCAGTCTTTTTTCATTGGCATTGGCAAAACTATTTAATATGTAAATACTTGGTTACACTTTTCTTGTTGCATGATATACTCGAAATTAAATAAATTAGGAAGGAGTGTTATGTTGGACGTTATTGGGGTAATTGGTTCAAATTTATTTATTGATGCTATTTCCGAATTCTACGACTTATTTCCTGATGTTGAATTTATCAACTACACGTATGACTCTCCGTGGGAAATCGATCATTTGATTGAAAAGGCAGGGATAGAGACAGATATCTTGCTATTATCAGGAGTTATTGCCTATTATTACGGTCAGGAAAAAATAAACGAATCTCGGATATTGGCAACGTACTCTACATTTAACGAGTTTATGGTTTCCTTATCCTTGTTTTCGGTTTCCCTTCATGAGAAAATTTCGCTTGAAAAGATTTCAATTGACTTGCCCAAAAAGGACTTCCTAGACAATGTCTTAAAAGAAATAAAGATTTCAAATGGTCCTCTTTATGTAAAGGATTACCCGTGGATCTATCAGTTAGAAAAAGAGAAGTCTGCTTTTGATATTTCACAGTTTGTCCGATTTCACAAAGACCTTTATTTTGCAAAAAAAACACAGTTTGCTTTAACAAGTATACATGCTGTTTATAAAGAGCTTCAGAATTTAGGTGTTCCGACCATTCATATGGTCCAGCCAAAGCAAGCCTTAAAAGAGAGTCTGGAAAAAGCCATTACATTGACTAAACTGAAGAAAACCAAGGATTCGCAAATTGCTGTCATTTCATTGAAAGTAAATCAGCCAGACACTCAGGATGATCAGGTATTCCGGCTCCAAATGCTGCAATATTTAAACGAAATGGCACGACAATTAAATGCAAAGGTTTCATTAGATCACTATCAGCCGTTTCTTATTTATACTAATCGAGGATCCTTAGAGGAAGTTCAGAAGGAACATTTGCAAAAAGTTTTTGAACTAGAAGAGAAAATTAAATCCTCCATGCAAATTGGTATCGGGTACGGTTATACCATGAAAGATGCGGAAAATCATGCAAAAGGGGCATTATACTTTACTGAAAAACATTCAACAGAAAAGACAACTATTTTCCTGCTGGACGAAGACAAAAAATTAATAGGTCCCTTATTTGAAAATGAAAAACAATATATCTTAAAAAATGAAGATCACGATATTCAATTATTAGCCGATGAGCTTAAAATGACCTCTAAAAATTTGCTAAGGTTTTTTGATTTTATTAGGCTTAACCAATTTCGTTCATTTTCAGCGCAGGAATTGGCCGATTACTTAGCGGTAAGCAGGCGTTCAGCAGAGAGGTTTATAAAAAGATTTCTTGATCATGATTTTATACACATTACAGGGGAGGAGCAGCCATATGATCAAGGCCGTCCGCGTGCCCTTTATAACATCTCTGAGAAACTAAAAAACTATTTTATATTAAACCGATAAAACGATTGATTTTTGGGATTTTTCAGTATATTATAAAAACAACCAATTAGCGACAGTGAAACGACACTTGTCGCTAACATGAAGGGGAGATCAACATGAAGATCATTAAAGCAGACATCATTGGGATTCACCTGCCTTTAGAAACACCTTTTATTATTTCATATGACACTTATGACTACATGCCTTCTGTCATTGTAAAGCTGGAAACGGATGATGGTTTAACAGGATATGGGGAAGCAGTTCCTGATGAGCATGTGACAGGAGAATCTTTCTTTAGTGCAATGGAGGTGCTAAAACACCAATTATTGCCTGCTGTGATGGGAGAGAACCCATTTGAAATTGAAAAAATTCACCATATTATGGACAGTCGCATCAATGCCAACCCGGCAGCCAAGGCAGCAGTTGATATAGCTTGTTATGATCTGATGGGGAAATATTTAGTGAAGCCGGTTTATGATCTCATTGGCGGAAAATATCATGACGAACTTACTTTTCCTAAAGTGTTAAGCATCGAGGAGCCAGAGGTAATGGCGGAAAAAGCAAAACTAGCCGTCGAAAGAGGATACCGCTCTTTAAAATTAAAGGTTGGAACAGAGGCTTTTAAAGATGTTGAACGAATAAAGGCCGTCCGTGAAGCAGTTGGATACGGCGTCCCAATTCGGGTTGATGTTAATCAGGGCTGGAATGATTACGCAACAGCAGCTCAAGTTCTGCCATTACTTGACCCGCTTCGTATTTCATGGCTGGAGCAGCCGATTAAAATGGGAGATTTTGATGGGCTCGCGGAATTGCGAAAGAAAACGGTTATTCCGATTATGGCTGATGAGACAGTTCATGGCGGTTCAGATGTGATCGAAATTATTAAAAAAGGTGCTGCAGATAAAATCAATATTAAATTAATGAAAACAGGCGGGATCTATCCAGCCATTCATATGGCAAAAACCGCAGAATCTGCAGGAATCTCCTGCCAGATTGGTTCGATGGTCGAATCCTCTATCGGTTCTGCGGCCGGCTATCATACCGCCATTGCCAGAAAAAATATTACCAGTACGGAGTTAACCGGGCCATTACTTTTTAGTAAGGACATTGGCAACCTGGAATATCAAATCCCATTCGTCCATTTAAGTGGCAAACCGGGACTGGGCATCGAAGTGAAGGAGAATACGCTCCAAGAATTAATGATTAAAAAAGAGACGGTATCTTAATTTTAAAACTAATATAAAGGAGTGAATTACAAATGAAAAAGTATGTACTAGGAATGGGTTTAATTTTTTTAATGATGATTATGGCAGCGTGCGGCGGCAGTAAAGAGACCAATGGTTCGGCAGATGGCGGTACCCTTAAGAAGATAAAGGATAAAGGTGAAATTCATGTCGCCATTGAAGGAGCGTATCCTCCGTATAACTACATCAACAAAAGCAATGAGTTAGAAGGCTTTGACGTGGAAATCGCTAATGAAGTTGCCAAAAGACTTGGTGTGAAACCCGTCCTTGTAGCCACTCCTTGGGATAGTATGATTCCTGCATTAATCGGTAAAAAGTTTGATATTATCATTTCTGATATGGCGATTACGGAAGAAAGAAAGAAGAAGGTTTCATTTAGCGACAATTATTTCACGACCGGAAACCAGCTCTTTGTTCCAAACGATTCATCTATTAAAACAGCAAAAGATATGAAAGGCAAAGCAATCGGTGTAACGATTTCTACTACAGCTGCAGAAATGGCTACTAAGAATGGAGCAGATGTCAAATTATATAAAAATGACTTTCTTGCTTTTGAGGACCTAGCAGCAGGAAGGCTTGATGGCGTAGCAACGGACCAAGGTGTCGGTGCAAAAATCATTATCGATCAAAAGTATTCCTATAAGGCTATTGATGGCTTATTGAATACGGAGAAGGCTGGTATGACCATTCGCAAGGAAGATCATGAACTTCGTAAAGAAATCAATAAGGTAATAGCTGATATGCAAAAAGACGGAAGCTTTGAAGCCATCAGCAAAAAGTGGTTCGGAAAAGACATCCGATAAGGGGCTGAAAAAATGTTAGATTTTTCTCTAGTGGAGCAATACGTTCCATTTCTGCTAAAAGCATCTGTGACGACACTTGAAATCTTCATTTTTTCCATCGCTTTAGGATTAGTAATGGGAATTATCATTGTCATCATGAAGATCTCAAAATTTAAGCCATTTTCATTGTTTGCTAACTTTTATATTTGGACACTGCGTGGAACGCCTTTATTAGTTCAATTATTTCTGGTTTATTTCGGTTTGCCGCAAATAGGGGTTGAATTAGCGCCATTCCCTGCAGCCGTCTTGGCACTTGGAATCAATGCCGGTGCTTATATTGCGGAAATTTTAAGGGGCGGTATTCTCTCAATACCGAAGGGGCAAATGGAAGCGGCCCAATCGTTGGGGTTAAGCTATCCGACTATTATGCGCAGAATTATTTTTCCACAGGCATTTCGGGTCAGCATTCCGGCAATCGGCAATGAATCTATTACACTATTAAAAGATTCATCACTAGCGTCCCTTGTCACCGTTTCAGAGTTGATGATGACCTCACAAAGGTTCGCCTCAACAAACTATGCCTTTATCGAATTTTATATTTCCGCAGCCCTATTATACTTAATTATGACAACGATCTTATCATTTTTCCTAAGCAAGATAGAATTTAAAATGTCCATCAGCGAACATTAAAGAAGGGAGGGCTTGTGGGTGTCAAATAAAGTAAAGGATCATCTGCATCCTATTATTCAAATTGAAAATGTCCATAAGAGTTTTAACCAGTTGGAAGTATTAAAAGGAATAGATTTGCAGGTTTATCCCGGAGAAGTAGTTTCCCTAATCGGTTCCAGCGGATCCGGAAAAAGCACCCTTCTTCGCTGCCTGAATGGACTCGAAACATTAACCAGCGGAAAAATTGTCATTGACGGAATTGAGCTAAATTATACACCAAGAATTATCCAGCAAATCCGACGTCATGAGGTAGGGATGGTTTTTCAACAATTTAATCTATTCCCGCATTTGACTGTCTTGGAAAATGTCATTGAAGCACCGATGCACGCCTTGAAAAAATCAAAGGCGGAAGCAATTGAATCAGCCTTAACCCTTTTAGATAAAGTCGGACTGAAAGACAAAAAAGATGTCTACCCCCGCAAGTTATCGGGTGGACAGAAGCAGCGGGTAGCCATAGCACGTGCACTTGCCATGAATCCGAAAATCATGTTATTTGATGAACCAACCTCTGCCCTTGACCCAGAACTTGTCAGTGAGGTTCTGAACGTTATGAAACAGCTAGCGGAGGAAGGCATGACCATGGTTGTCGTAACCCATGAGATGATGTTTGCCAAAGAGGTTGCGGATAGAGTAATTTATATGAGTAACGGTGTGATTGAAGAGCAAGGTCCGCCGGCCGAACTCTTCAGCAATCCAAGAAGTGACCGGTTAAAAAGCTTCTTAAAAAGGGTCGTATAATCATTGTTTATCAGAAAGCAGGAATAATTTTGAAAGAAATAAAAGAAAACATCTCTTTACGAACAATTACTTCTCCCGAGGAACTGGCTTTAGTCACCAACCTTGAACGCATTGTTTGGGCAGATGATGATCCCGTGCCTGTCAACCATTACGTTGCAGTAGTAAAAAACGGAGGGCTGGTCATTGGAGCTTTCCTGAATGAAAAACTAATCGGTTTCCAATACAGCTTTCCAGGCTTTAACGGCTCGAGCGTCTATTTATGCTCACATAGTATGGGGATTCATCCTGATTATAGAAGAATCGGGATTGGCGAAAAATTAAAACGAAAGCAGCGGGAAGTCGCCTTGGAAAAAGGCTACAAGCATATTGAGTGGACATATGATCCGCTTGAAACCGTAAACGGATATTTGAATTTAAGCAAGTTAGGCGGGATTTGTAAGAAATATATTGAAAATTGCTATGGGGATATGCCCGATGTTCTTAATGCCGGCATGCCGTCCGACCGGTTTCTAGTCGAGTGGCAAATTGTTGAAGAAAAGGCTGAAGCGGCCCCTGATGTAAATGTAACTGGTGATGTTCCACGATTGATAAATGTGATCTATGATGAGCTGGGATTTCCTGTGCCAGAGCCCGTCCACCTTGATTACGGAAATAATGCAGAGCTCTTATATGTTCCAGTTCCGGGTAATATCCAGGAAATTAAAATCCAGCGGATGTCTCTCGCCTTAGAATGGAGGATGCGGACGCGGGAGGTATTCACCCATTACTTTAATAATGGCTGGATGGCAACAGCCTTAAAGAAAAGTGATCAATCATCTCTTTATTATTATGTATTGCAAAAAGCGATTGATAGATAAAAGCACAGTTGAAACCCGGCTACTCGTCGGGTCTTCTTTTTTTTATTGTTAAGGAAATCAGCCTCGAATAAAATGGTAAAAAGGGAGTGATATTTTATGAAGCCTCGGAAGATCGTTATGGCTATTTTTTTCGGCTTGGTTGTCGGAATAGGATTTTATATTTATTCGATTTTTAATGGAACTCCTTGGGGGAAATACCAGCAAAAGCAGGCGATGCTCTCTTATTTGGATGGAAAATATGAAATGGATTTTTCTATTAAAAGTATGCAATATAATAGCCTTGGTTCTGGCTATTATGCAAAGGCCGTACCTAAGCACAATCCTGAGTTAGTTTTTGAGGTAGCTGTTTCACACGATTCAAATTCGGGATATGCAGATTTGTATCCCGCGGTTTTGTGGAATTCTCCTGAAGCTAAACCCATCAAAGAATATATTCTCCAACTGTTTCCACATCTAGAGCAATCCAGTTTTATCATCGACCGTCAATTAAGTGAGGACGCAGGTCCACATATACCGACATACAGTTCCCTTCATTATGATATGGGCTATCAAAGTGTCATGATCATCAATCTGCCAGAAGATTGGTTTTTAAAAACTCCCGAAGAACAACAAATCTATATGGAAAATATTAAAAAGCTTGCAACCTATCTCCAGTCAATTCATTTACCTGTTCTTACGAGAATCTTCTTTCAAACGGAAGATTACAACAACCGAAAGGCTATTTTTATCACTGAAAAAGGGGGAATTGTTCAAAAATAATAGAACTATTAGAGCTGCCACGGTTTTGTTTTGGCGGCTTTTTCGACATTAGGTTAATAATTTCACATATAACAATTCAAAATAAACTGAAATATATTATAATAGAACAATAATAAATCCGATTCGTAACAAATTTTTCGGACAAAGGGGATGGCATACAACAATGAGAGTGAGTCTATTTGCAACCTGCTTGGTTGATATGTTTCAGGGCAATGTAGGGAAATCTTCGGTTGAACTGCTCGAGCGGCTTGGCTGCGAGATAGATTTTCCAGAATCACAAGTCTGCTGCGGACAGCCGTCATATAATAGCGGATATGTAAAAGAATCGAAGGAAGCCATGAAACGGATGATTGAAACGTTTGAAGATGCTGAATATGTCGTATCGCCCTCCGGTTCTTGCGCGTTTATGTTTAAGGAATATCCTCATATTTTTAAAGGCGACCCTGTTTGGGAACCGAAAGCTAGGAAATTGGCGGAGAAAACCTATGAACTTACTCAATTCATTGTAGATGTTTTAAAGGTTGAGGATGTCGGGGCCACATTTGAAGGGAATGCCACCTATCATACCTCCTGCCATATGACGAGATTGCTAGGAGTAAAGGAAGCCCCTATGACTCTATTAAAACATGTAAAAGGTCTAAAGTTTACTGAATTGCCTGGCAAGGAACAATGCTGTGGCTTTGGCGGGACCTTTTCTGTAAAAATGGCACAAATCTCTGAGCAAATGGTCGATGAAAAAGTGTGCCACGTCGAAGAAACAGGTGCGGATTATTTGATTGGTGCAGACGCCGGCTGCCTCATGAATATTGGCGGCCGTATCGATAGAAAAGGAAAACCAGTTAAGGTTTTGCATATTGCTGAGGTATTGAATAGCCGTTAATGATTGTTGCAAGATTGATAGAAATGGGGGGATTTTTGGATGGCTATGAAAATTGGCAATGAGCAATTTAAAGAACGTGTCGATAAGGGAATCCATAATGACTTTATGCGCGGTGCGGTTTCAAGTGCCCAGGACGGAATGGGCCTGAAGAGACAACTGGCAGCCGATGAGCTGGGGAACTGGGAAGAATGGCGCTCACACGGCGAAGAAATTCGCCAGCATGTTCTTGAACATTTGGATTATTATTTGGAGCAATTAAGTGAAAATGTGGCAAAGCGTGGCGGTCATGTCTTTTTTGCCCAGACGAAGGAAGAAGCCGTTGAATATATTCGCGGAGTGGCTAAACGGAAAAATGCTAAAAAGATAGTGAAATCGAAATCGATGGTAACCGAAGAAATCAGCTTAAATCAGGCGTTGGAGGAAGAAGGCTGCGAGGTTATTGAAACAGACCTTGGCGAATACATCCTCCAAGTGGATGATCACGATCCCCCTTCCCATATCGTTGCTCCTGCTCTACATAAAAATAGAGAGGAAATCCGTGAAGTTTTTGAAAAAAAATTGGGTTATAATAAATCCTCTGAACCAGTGGAATTGGCTGGACACGCCCGGCAAATGCTGCGCCAGGAATACCTGTCTGCTGATATTGGTATCACCGGCTGTAATTTTGCGGTGGCAGAAACAGGCTCGATTACTCTAGTTACGAATGAAGGCAATGCGGATTTAGTTACGGCATTGCCAAAAACGCAAATAACCGTGATGGGAATGGAAAGGATTGTTCCTACCTTCGAGGAAATGGAAGTGCTCGTTTCTTTATTAACAAGGAGTGCGGTCGGGCAGAAACTAACTAGTTACATTACTGTGTTGACTGGACCTCGTGAGGAAATGGATGTAGACGGTCCTGAAGAGTTTCATCTAGTAATCGTGGACAACGGCCGCTCTAATATTTTAGGAGGGGAATTCCAATCCGTCCTGCAATGTATTCGCTGTGCTGCCTGTGTTAACGTATGTCCAGTTTATCGTCATGTCGGCGGACATTCATACGGTTCTATCTATTCCGGACCGATTGGGGCCGTGTTGTCTCCATTGCTTGGCGGTTATGACGAATACAAAGAACTGCCTTACGCATCGACACTTTGCGGTGCCTGCACAGAGGTTTGTCCTGTAAAAATTCCGCTGCATAACCTGCTTCATAAACATCGGGAAGTGATCGTGGAAAGGGAAGGCAAAGCACCTATTTCCGAGAAGCTAGCGATGAAGGCTTTCGGCCTAGGAGCAGCGTCACCGACTTTATATAAAATTGGCTCGAAAATCGCTCCAACTGCGATGAATCCGTTTACGGTGGGGGACAAAATCTCGAAGGGACCTGGGCCATTGAAGGCTTGGACGGAGATTCGCGAATTCCCAGCACCGAATAAAGAAAGATTCAGAGATTGGTTTAAAAATCGCGAGAAAGGGGGCAAATAGAACGATGACTGGTACAATCCAAAATCGCGATGCATTTTTAAATAAAATTGCCGGACAGCTTGGACGTTCAAGAATCACCACACCAGTTGAGCGCCCTCAATGGAAATTCCGTCCGCAGGATGAGGTGTTAAAAGACGCTTCTCAGGATGAATTATTGGAAGTGTTAATAGAGCAGTGTAAAAGGATTCATACAACGATTTATACCTCTGATCTTATCAATTTGGGCTCCACCCTCAATGGAGTGGTAGCTGATTTTGGCGGAGGTCCAATTGTAACTTGGAGAGATGAGCGATTTGCGGAATGGGGCCTTAATTCCCTAATGAAGTCAGAATGGCCATCACAGAATATTGATGTCTTTGAATGGGATCCTGTAAAAGGAGCAGAGAACATTTCAAAAGCGGAAAACGCCAATATTGGCATCACAATCAGTGAGGTTACGCTTGCTGAATCTGGTACAGCTGTCTTATTTAGTGACGAGAATAAGGGGAGGACAGTAAGCTTTTTACCTGCTGCTTCGGTAGTCCTTATTCCAAAAAGCTCGTTAGTACCAAGAATGACACAGGCAGCTCAAAAAATGCGGGAAATCCACGGAAAAACCGGCCGCGTCGCGTCATGTATCAATTTTATCACTGGACCAAGCAACTCGGCGGATATTGAGCTGAACCTTGTAGTTGGGGTGCATGGACCGGTGAAAGCAACTTATATTGTTATTAATGATCTTTAAGTTTAAAAATCTGCCTCGGGATTTGTTTGAGGCAGATTTTTTTGTGGGGGGAAAAATGGGGGGGAGGCGTGGTTATCCCCGTGGAAGGTGGAAGAGTGTGCTAACGGTAAACATAGAGTAGTTATATTGCCCGGTAAGGTGTTGAAGAGGGTGGCAGCGGTAAAAATAGAGCGGTTATATTGCCCGAGAAGGTGTTGAGAGAGGGTCAGTGGTAAAAATAGAGCGGTTATATTGCCCGAGAAGGTGTTGAGAAAGGGTCAGCGGTAAAAATAGAGCGGTTATATTACCCGAGAAGGTGTTGAGAGAGGGTCAGCGGTAAAAATAGAGCGGTTATATTGCCCTTGAAGGTGTTGAGAGAGGGCCAGCGGTAAAAATAGAGCGGTTATATTGCCCGAGAAGGTGTTGAGAGAAGGTCAGCGGTAAAAATAGAGCGGTTATATTGCCCGGCAAGGTGTTGGAGAGGATGCCAACGGTAAAAATAGAATAGTTATATTGCCCAAAAGAGTTTAAAAAGTGAGTACACGGTAAAAATAAAGGGTCAGCATCTAGGATCTACAGAGTAAATCCTTTCATTAGTGAGTCATGAAGACAAGTCCCGCAGAATCAAAGGCGAAACTGTCCTCATGAGCCAATAATATAAAAGTAGAAATCTCATCTCCACCAAAGATACCTATTTAAACTGGTAATCATCACTTTTTTTGTATTGTTTATTCAGTATAAAAACACTCGCCCCAAGCGTAATTACCGAAATAAACTTACTAGCCAAAATTAAATAGTTGGTAGTCTGATTATCCAACGTGACATTTGGCAGTTTGACCAAGGCAATGACGACAAGAATGCCGAAGGATAATATGGCAAACGCATAGTTATAGGCCTGGTTAATAATGAGAGAGCCGCGTTCCTCCTTCTCACTAGATAAGACAAAGACAAGATATGCCATGACAACCAATAAGACATATGTTAACAATGCAATTGCTAACTCGATGCCCACTTTTATGAGGCCTCCTTTAAAAGGTATTGTTTTGATCCTCTACTGACTTTTGTGGTACTGGGGTGAGTCGTTTCTTTGCCTTGTTCTCCCATTTGAATATCTTGTTCAAAAATTTGTATATATTCTTAGATTCCTTTGCCAGCAACGGTCCAAGGATCGCCAAAATTAAAACGTATACCGCGGTAAAGGGTTTGAGAATAGGCATGAGCCCTCCGGCAAGTCCCAAATTAGCAACAATGATCGAAAACTCGCCTCTTGAAACGATTGTCAATCCGATATTGGAGGAAGCTTTGTGTGATAAACCTGCTTTTCTCCCGGAAATCATTCCAGCTACAAAGTTGCTAATGATTGTGAGAATCACGGCACCTAGAGCAAGCCATATGGCCCCGCCTAAGCTAAATGGGTCAATGCTTAACCCAAAACTGAAAAAAAAGATGGCTCCAAAGAAATCTCTAAAGGGAATAACCAAATGCTCGATTCGTTCCCGGTGTTTTGTTTCTGAAAGGGCCAAACCTAATAATAAAGCACCGATTGCTTCAGCGACATGGAGTTTTTCAGAAAATCCTGCTACAAAAAATAGCAATGCAAAGATGACGAGGATAAAGATTTCATTCGATTTAATATCTAACAGTTTGTTTAGAACCGGGGTGCCTTTACGGGCAATAACGAAAAATAGCAGCATGTAACCGAGAGAAATGAGAACCGATATGATGGTACCTAATATAGTAGTTGAGCCACCCAACAAGAGGCCCGACATGACAGAGAGGAATAACGCCAGGAATATATCATCAAAAAGAATGATCCCTAGAATCAATTCTGTTTCGGAATTGGCTGTTCTTTTTAAATCAACAACCACTTTTGCCACAATGGCAGTAGAAGAAACGCTTAGGAGTCCGGCAACGATTAACGTTTCCATTATCGGGAATCCTGTAGCAAACCCGTAAATCAGGCCGAGGAAAAAATTCATCGCTACATAAATGGTTCCGCCGACAACTATAGAACGGCCAGAGCGTATTAATTTTCCGACTGAGAACTCAATTCCTAAATAAAATAATAAAAACAAAACACCAATGCGCCCGAAGAACTCGATTATTTCTGCGCTCTCAATAAATGTGAAATCAAATATACCAATTTCAGGGGCATGGGGGCCAAGTGCCATCCCTAAAAGGATGAGAAATGGGATGAAGGAGAATTTTAATTTGTTTGCCAGAAAAGCGGTTAAGGCAACCAGGACCAGAGCTGTTCCGACTTCAAAAAGTAAAGTGTTAGTCATCCAGTATCACCCGTCCCTTCTTGTGAGAACTTCTTTTACGAACATTTTTACTTGCTTCCGCTGTCCAGATACAATCACGGTATCACCTTCCTCTAAAAGTGTTTCAGGTCCAGGGGTATGAATTTCTTTGTGATTCTTTTGTTTTATGATAGCGACGATATTGACTTCATAGGATTGACGGATATTGAGCTGCCCGATCGTTTGGTCCGCTGCTTCCGACCCGTCTTGCACTTTAAACCATTCTATAACCAATTCATCAAAGGCCATTTCAATGGTTTCCAATGCCTTTGGCGCATACGTCATTCCGCCAATAATTGCAGCAATCTGCCGGGCTTCGGCATCATCAAATGTTGTGCTGGCGATTGCCTCCTCGTAATCATCTTGATCAAAATAATAAAGATCCCTTCTGCCGTCATCGTGAATAATCACCACAATTTTATCCTTGCTTTTGGTGATGACTTCGAATTTTTTCCCAATTCCGGGGAGTTCAATTTCGCGAACGTTCATTTTTTGATTCCTCCTTTAAAAATTTGTTTTCATGGATTAAGCGGGATTTGACCATTATAGATTTACATCAATTTCAGTTTTAATTTTCTCCTCTTTAGAGATGCCAAGATATTTTAGTGTTTCAGATGGGGTTGAATGATTGAAATGTTTTTGGAGAATAGAGATGGCCACCCCGCGTTTATACGCATGATATCCAAATGTTTTCCTCATTGAATTGGTCCCGATTTTCCCCTCAATACCAATGGCTTCAGCTGCCTGATGAATGATTCGATAGGCTTGTTGGCGAGTAATAGGCTTTTCTGTTTTGTTGGATTTGAATAAATAGTCTTCCGTGTCCAGTTGGTTGGTTTGGACAAAATGGAGGAGGGCTTTTTTGACCTTTTGGTTAAGGTAAACCTCCTTCATGGTATCGAGGTGTGAATACTGATAAAAATTCTTCGCTGTGTGACTATTCTCTAAAACATCGGCCGCCCTAATTTCAAGCATTTCGGTAATTTTTAACCCAGTATTAATGCCAAATACAAAGAGAAGATAATCACGCTCGGAATGCTTTTTCAAATATTTCTTAATAGCCTTGATTTGCTTAACATCCCTTAATGCTTCAACATATTCCATGCTAAACGCTCCTTAATCCATGTTACATAATCATATTTTATCAAGATATTATGTAACATTCAAAAAATCTGCTTAAAATTTCAACATTAGTTTTTGGTTAGTTTGCAGTTATTTTTAAAAAATAAGAACCTGATAGCAGAAATCAATTAAAATGCCGGGGTGCCAACAGCTGCACATTCCCCAGTTGCATCTTTTTCTCCCAATTATGCTACTATATTATCGTGACAAAAAAATTTTGGGAGGTAAATATATAGTGCTGCCTAATTTTGAAGAGAACTTACATAAGTATGCAAAGCTTTTAGTGGCGAAAGGGATCAATGTTCAACCAGGTGATTGGGTGAAAATGACCATTAACGTTGATCAGGCGCCTTTAGCCCGCCACATCACGAAAGAGGCTTATGCCCTGGGGGCTGAAAAGGTAATTATCAAATGGTCTGATGACGAAATTACAAAAGAACATTACTTGCATCAACCGGTGGAAGTATTGACTAGCATTCCTGACTATGAAATTCAGGAATCTGAGGACCACGTATTAAACCACCGTGTCAGCCGTCTTTCCATTCTTTCAAGTGATCCGGGCTTGTTGAATGAAGTCGACCCAGCTAAAGTTGCTGAGTATCAAAAGGTTGCTGGTAAGGCCTTCCATGCCCAACGTAAGGCGACCCAGAACGATGATTTAAAATGGACAGTTGCTGCTGCTGCCGGAGCAGGATGGGCTGCCAAGGTATTCCCTGATTTGGCTACCCCTGAGGAACAGGTTGATGCCCTCTGGGATCAAATTTTTAAAACCTGCCGTGTATACGAAGAAGACCCGATAGCTGCCTGGGACCAGCATAAAGACAAATTGAATGAAAAAGCTGATAAATTAAATGAAATCCAATTTGATTCACTTCACTATACGGCACCTGGCACCGATTTAACGCTCGGCCTGCCGAAAAACCATATTTGGGCATGTGCGGGAAGCCAAAACCCAAAAGGAGAAGAATTTATCGCCAACATGCCAACGGAGGAAGTGTTCACAGCTCCTGATACACGCCGCATGGACGGGGTAGTTCGCAGTTCTAAACCGTTAAGCTATGCGGGGACGTTAATTGAAGGAATTGAAGTCCATTTTAAAGACGGGAAAATTGTCGATATCACTGCTGAAAAAGGTGTAGATGCCATCAAGAAGCTGGTATTCGACAACGAAGGCGGAACAGGTCTGGGTGAAGTCGCTCTTGTGCCAGATCCATCACCGATTTCTCAATCTGGGATTATTTTCTTTAATACTCTATTTGACGAGAATGCTTCGAACCACTTGGCAATCGGCTCGGCCTACCCGACGACGATTGAAGGCGGAACAAAAATGAGCCAGGAAGAGCTGCAGCAAAACGGGATGAATACATCGACTGTTCATGTGGACTTCATGATTGGCTCTAACCAAATGAATATAGATGGCATCAAACAAGACGGTACCGTCGTACCAATCTTCCGGAATGGTGATTGGGCTATCTAAAAAGGTAAAAAGGGTCCATGAGGCATAGCTGTTTTCCAGCAGCTACTGTTTCCTGGACCCTTTTGTATACATCCATGACTCCTCGGCATTGTAAATGCCTTTTCCATCCAAACAAGTCTGATTCCCCATTACAATTTCCATATTTCACTTTTAAAAGATTTTATTTTTTTCTCCTTGACTTAGAGTTAACTCTAAGTAATAAACTGACATTAATTAATAAAGAAAGGGTTGATGTAGTTGTGTTTTCCATTGGTGAAGTTGCTGAGCAAACTGGAATTAGCGCCTATACATTAAGGTATTATGAAAAAATCGGGTTACTGCCACCGCCGAAACGAAAAGGTGGTGGAAATCGTTATTATACCTCATCGGATACTCAGTTCTTGATTTTTTTAAAAAGTCTAAAGGAAACTGGTATGTCTTTGGAGGATATGATTGAGTTTGTTAAAGACGGCTGTGTTATGGAAAAAATTAATGCAGATATTAATCCGTTAGAACTCACCCCGTCCTTAAATAACCGAATTGAGATTTTAACTAGGCATTTAATGAAAATGGAAATGAAAAAAAAGGAGCTGGAAGAAGTAATTTCAGCAACAAAAGAAAAATTAGATATCTATTATTCTCTTTTGAAAGAGGATGACGCCAAATGAAAAATATTAGAATCTACCTGATGTTACTTGGCTTCTCAATTTTTACGGGGGTTACTTTTAATCTAGCAAAATATACTGTCAGCTATTTTTCACCAACATCCGCGGCAGCATGGCGATTTGGCTTGGCTGCCGCTGTGATGATCATTATATTAATGTTTACTGAAGGGATAAACATCAACCAATTAAGGAAAAATGCGCCTGTTTATATTGTTCTCGGGATAATTGGCATTTTTGGATTCAACGCTTTGTTCTTTGTTGGCCTAAAATATACATCTCCCGTTAACGGGGCATTAATAATGGGGTTAAACCCTTTATTAACGACAATTTTTGCTCGAATAATATTAAAGAATAAAATTACCAAAAAACAATTAATAAGTATATTTCTCGCATTTTTCGGTGTAATGTTAGTCATTACTCAGGGTTCCTTTCATACCATTAGGACTCTAGCTATTTCAGGAGGAGATTTCATAATCTTAACTGGAAACGTGTGTTGGGCCCTTTATGGTGTACTAAGCCGTCGGTTTATTAAGGATGCCACTCCGCTATCTACAACCACCTATACAATGCTAATAGGTTCTATTAGTTTAATCGCACTTTCCTTTTTCTCGCCTAACCCGGTTCCGTTATCAAGGATTCCAATTGAAGCATGGGGCGCGATTGCCTTTATGGCTTTCTTTACAAGTGTGTTGGGTTATTTATGGTGGAATAAGGGGATGAAGGAGATTGGGGCTAGTAAAACCTCTGTATTTTTCAATCTTGTTCCTGTTGTAACAATGTTTATTGCATTTGCCACTGGAACACCAATAGAGTCATTTCAAATTGTTGGAGCTATTTTGGTTATATTTGGCGTGTTAACTGCTTCGGGAATAATAAATATCCCTAGGAACATACAAACAAAACGTTAGTAGGGGGATTTGGTGCCACAGGGGTTCCGGAATATTTACTGCAAGGAGTAATCGATCGAACGGAGCTTCAAAATCTGACCATCATTAGCAACAATATTACAAAAGAGACGAATTTGAATGTTCTATTTCAACAAGGCCGGATTAAGAAAGCGATTGGGTCGTATTTTACTACCAATAAAGAGGTAGTTCAGGCTTGATCAGCAACTGTGGTTAGTGGAATGAGTGATGAAATCACAATGGACCAACTAAAAAAAATAACACCTGCCTACTATGAAGTAGCAAGTGATTTTAAAATTTTTAATAGGAAAGAAATGATTAATCAATGTTAAATGTATCTCAAGTTTAGGTGAGGCTATAAGCCCTCACCTATTTTTTTTAATAGATTTGGCTCCTGTTGATAATCCCACTTTTTATCATTTATTGATATACATTTTTTTACAAAAAAATCAATTCTAACAAATTATAATTAAAAATATCATGACTTTGTTATGGGGGGCGTGGATTATGGGTTATCATTTTAAAAATCTAGTATTTGAAGGTGGAGGGGTTAAAGGGATTGCATATGTCGGGGCTTTGGAGGTATTAAATGAAAAGGGGATCCTTAAGGATATTCAAAAGGTGGGAGGTACCTCAGCGGGTGCCATTATTGCCCTGCTTGTAGGGTTGAATTTTTCCACAGAGGAAATAAAAAAAATCTTGCTCGAGCTGAATTTTCGAAATTTCATGGATGAGTCGTGGGGGCTTGTGTTAGATACTAATCGATTGATTCATCAATATGGCTGGTATAAGGGAGATTATTTTCGAAATTGGATTGCCAATCTTGTTAAAGAAAAAACCAATAATAGTGAAGCCACTTTTAAGGATGTTAATAACCTGAAGCAGAACAACCAATTTCGTGACCTATATTTTGTAGGCACCAATTTATCCACTCATTTTGGAGAAGTATTTTCCTTTGAACACACGCCAAGGATGTGTATCGCCGATGCTGTCCGCATTTCGATGTCTATCCCGCTGTTTTTCACAGCCAAAACAAATAGCCGCGGTGATGTTTATGTGGACGGCGGTGTTTTAGATAACTATCCGATTAAGCTCTTTGACCGTATGAAGTATGTTGAGCAATACTATCACGTCCCGGAATACTATGAGAAGCATAACAATCATTTGACCCAAATAGGGAAAATCATAAATCCTTATGTTTTTAATAAGGAAACGCTTGGATTTCGTCTGGATTCAGCCGGGGAAATTGCTGCTTTCCGGGACCAATCCGAACCGCCGCGTCATGAAATTGAGAATTTATTTTCCTACATGTGGAATTTGGTTGAAACAATCCTCGAGGTCCAGGAAAATCAGCATCTGCATAGTGATGATTGGCAACGAACAATCTATATCGACACTTTAGGAGTTAAGACAACAGATTTTGACCTTGACCGCCAAAGAAAAGAAGCACTTGTGAAATCCGGAAAGGAATTCGCCCTTAAATATTTTGAATGGTATGATGGTTCCGACAAACCGCCGGCAAATCGGCCATAAGTATTTACTTTTTTTCTAAATGGTCATTTTTTTGGTTGGGGGTTGTTCAAATGGTCTTGAATAATAAGGCACCTTCATAAAATTTTAATTGGAGGTGTTGTTATTGAAAAATAAAACAAGTGAATTTGAGTGCCTTGTTTGCAATGGTATCCACTTTCGAAAAGGATATATTGCGGTGAAATATGAAAGGTACCATGAGAATTATAAAATTAATGAGACTGCAGATGCTGACTTAAAGTTCTTACTGGAATCTGAAGAGGAGCACCCATTAAAAAACATTCCGGAGCAATCAAATTTATTTACCTACATTTGTGAAGATTGTGGTTTCATCATGAATTTTATCCAAGAAAAACAAGTTGAAAGTAAAAAGAAAGAACGACTTAGAAAACAAAGACAAAAAATGTATGATTGGACAAAATTTAAATAAGCAAGCACCATTTAGGCACTCAAACTGTTTGAGTGTTTTTTTATTTATCGGCATGGTACATTTATAAGGAGCTTACGGATATGCCACTGACAGTTTTAACAAACTAGATAAAATAAAAAGATTCAGACCAAATTAGTCTGAATCTTTTTATCTTGAACATGTCTTTTTAATGATTTTTCCAATCTAAATTTTCGATGAAATGGACGAATGCATTAACAACATTCCATTCCATAGATTCCTTATGATAATACATCCAAGTTCTTCGCAAGATAGGACTTCCTTCTTGATCCGTTAATGGAATTTTGTATAAGTCTTCAATTCCGGCAAGTACCCTGCTGGACAAGATGCCATAGCCTAAACCATTTATAACCATCTCTTTACACGTATCCACTTGGTCCACTTCGATACTGATAAAGGGTGCTTCCGCATAATTTTCAGCCCACCAATGATCAATTATTGATTTTAATAAGTAATCCCCTCTATAATCAATTCTCGGAAGACGAGGAAGATCCGTTATATCAATCTGCTTGGTAGAAGCGATGCAGATGGTTTCCTCAAATAATTGATGGATCGATAACCCCCGCCAGCCATAGTCTCCTCGTACAAAACCGATATGAACATCCTTATTGTGAATGAGCTGTGTTACGTCTCTGCTCCATCCTGTTATCACTTTGAATTCCACATGGGGATATTGATTTTTGAATAATTTTAAAAGATAAGGAAGTTCATTATTCGCGAAATAATTGGATACCCCCAATTTCAACGTACCTGCCACTTCATTCTTTTCGTTATTACTCATACTTTGGACATTTTCTTTGATTTTTTGAAAATGGGCCAGTGCTTCCTCGGCACACTGGACAAGATATTCTCCTTGTGGGGTAAAATGTACACCACGGCTTTCACGGGTTACGATTTTTACACCCAGTTCTTCTTGCATATGCTTTAATCGGCTCGTTAATGCAGGTTGAGTCAGAAATAATAGACGAGCTGTTTTTGTTAGATTTTTTTGATTATATAATACCTTCAATATTTCCCAATCGCGATAATCCATTGTTCCACCTATCTATCTGATATAAATAATTTTTATAATAAAATATAATTTTTTAGCATTTTATTTATTTCAATTATTACATTATCCTTATCCATAGGCAATTGATAATTATTACTATTAATCTTTCAAATATAAACATAAGAACTAAATCATGGGGGTATTGTAAATGGGTGTAAAGGACAACCAACCAAATCCATGGAAAAAATTTATTGGTCCGAACCTTGGATACGTGATTGAACAATATGAACGGTTCACGAACGGAGAAGAAACCATTGATCAAAATTTAAAAGAGCTTTTCATTAAATGGGGCTCACCATTGTCCTATGAGACAATTCAAACGAAAGAATCCATCGAAAATGTACCTGATCTTCCTTCAGCAAGTATAGAGAAAGTATTGAAAGCGGCCAAACTGCTTGAAAACATTCGTACAAATGGCCATTTGGCAGCAAACATAAATCCTTTGGAGGAGAATCCAAAGGGTCAAGAGTTGTTCAATCCTATAAAACATGGAATAAGTGAACAGGATTTGAAAGCGATACCAGCTAAATTGGTTTGGGAAGAGGCACCGGAAGATGTTAAAACCGCATTTGATGCCATGAATCGTTTAATGGAACGCTATACGTCAGCTCTTGCTTACGAGTTTACGCATGTTAGTGATTCGGAGGAACGAATTTGGCTGACTCAGATGGTGGAGTCGGGTTCCTTACAACGCTCCTTATCTAAAGAAGAACGAACAAACCTGTTAAAGAGTTTGACAGAAGTTGAGGGATTTGAACAATTTTTACACAAAACCTTTGTTGGTCAAAAAAGATTTTCCATTGAAGGTGTAGACATGCTTGTCCCAATGCTGGACGCGGCAGTGCGTGAAGGTGTGGAAGAAGGAGTCCGCAACGTCGCAATTGGGATGGCGCATCGCGGCCGTTTAAGTGTTCTCGCACATGTGTTAAAAAAACCATACAGCAAGATTTTCGCTGAATTTCAGCATTCCCACGCCAAACAACAAGGTCCGTCAGCAGATTTAGTCGACATTAGCGAGGGCTGGACAGGGGATGTGAAATACCATTTAGGACGCAATCGATTCGTTGAAGGCACTGGCACCGTTCGCACTCGTATTACCTTGGCGAATAATCCAAGCCATCTTGAATTTGTCAATCCGGTAGTCGAAGGTTTTGCAAGGGCAGCCCAAGAAGATCGAAAGAAACCTGGTTATCCGGAGCAGGATGTTAAAAGAGCGTTTGCGATTTTGGTCCATGGCGATGCAGCCTTTCCGGGCCAGGGAATTGTAGCGGAGACTTTGAATTTAGGTGGATTAAAGGGATATCAAACGGGAGGAACCATCCATATTATTGCGAATAACATGGTCGGTTTTACGACAGATAGCCACGACTCTCGTTCAACTCGATATTCCAGTGACTTAGCAAAAGGATTTGAGATTCCGATTGTCCATGTGAATGCAGATGATCCAGAAGCATGTCTGGAAGCTGTTCGCCTTGCTTATCAATACCGTGCTCGTTTCCAAAAAGATTTTGTGATTGATTTAGTTGGTTACCGCCGATATGGTCACAATGAAATGGACGATCCTGCGGTCACTCAGCCACAGGTGTACAAAAAAATCGCCAAACATTCAACTGTAAGAGCATTGTATTCTACTCAACTGTTAAATAACGGAACTCTAAATCAACAAGAAGTTGAACAAATCAATCTTAGCGTGCAGGAACTATTGTTGACTGAGTATGACAAAGCGTCAGAGAAGAAGCAGAGTGAACCACCGGCAGAAATAGCCGTTCCGGGTGTTATAGCGAAAGGAATTCCACCGTTGGAAACAAAAGTACCGATCGGCACTCTTCAAGAAATAAATCGTGAATTGCTAAAATGGCCGGAAGGTTTCCATGTTTATCCAAAATTAAAACGGATTCTTGAGCGCCGGGAAACAGCATTGGAAGGGAACGGGAAAGTGGAATGGGCAGTAGCAGAGGTACTGGCCTTCGCTACGATGTTACAAGAAGGTACACCGATTCGTCTAACGGGCCAAGATTCTGAGCGTGGAACGTATGCACAGCGGCACATTGTTCTTCATGACGAAGAAACAAACGAAACGTATTCACCACTGCACCAACTTCAGCAGGCAACCGCTTCGTTTGCGGTTCACAATAGCCCGCTTTCGGAAGCGGCAGTAGTAGGTTATGAATATGGCTATAACGTATTTGCACCTGAGACACTTGTCATGTGGGAAGCGCAGTATGGCGACTTTGCCAACACGGCTCAACCGCTATTTGATCAATTTGTTTCATCGGCAAGAGCAAAATGGGGGCAAAAATCAGGGCTTACTCTGCTTCTGCCGCACGGTTATGAAGGCCAAGGCCCTGAGCATTCCAGCGCTCGTCCGGAACGCTTCTTGCAGTTGGCAGCTGAAAACAACTGGACTGTTGCCAACCTGACAAGTGCGGCCCAATATTTCCATATTTTACGCCGTCAGGCAGCCACTTTAGGTTCAGAATTTGTTCGCCCATTGGTAATTATGACACCAAAGAGTCTGCTCCGTCACCCGCAGGTCGCTTCTCCTGCTTCCGCTCTCAGCGAAGGCAGTTTCCAAACGGTGATCGAACAGCCGCAGCTCGGAAAAGCGACAGATAAAGTAAAACGATTAGTGTTAACAACGGGTAAGATGGCCATTGATCTGGCAGTTGAAATCGACTCAAGTAAAGAAAATCGAAATTTGGATGAGATACACATCGTTCGTGTTGAACAATTGTATCCATTCCCATTCGAAAAAATAGAAGCAATTATAAAGCGTTATCCAAACTTGAAGGAAATCGTTTGGGTGCAGGAAGAACCGAAGAATATGGGAGCGTGGCATTATATTGCCCCAACCTTATTTGAACTTGCAGAAGGCAGATTGTCCGTCGGTTACATTGGCCGCCAATACCGTTCAAGCACAGCAGGCGGAGATCCACTCGTTCATAAAATGGAACAAGAACGCATTGTCCATCAGGCATTAAATTCTGAGAGTCTAGTAGATACACAGAAACAAGAGGAAAAGTTCGTCACACGCTAAATATGAAATTGTGATAATAGACTTAACAAAATACTCAGGAGGATTTGACACATGATTGAAATCAAAGTACCAGAGCTCGCGGAATCCATTTCAGAAGGAACCATTTCACAATGGCTCATTAATATTGGAGACAAAGTCAGCAAGGGGAATAGTATCGTAGAGTTAGAAACGGACAAAGTGAATATTGAATTAAATGCCGAAGACTCAGGGGTTATCACTAAGCTATTAAAAGAGCCTGGCGATACAGTAGAAGTAGGCGATGTAATTGCCATTATTGAAGAGAATGCAGCTGAGGGAGCTGCTCCGGCTGCACAGGCAGCAGTACCGGAAAAACCGGCACAAGAAACAACCAATCAACCAATCAGCCAGCCAGAGCCGGAACTATCTATAGCTGCCCGTCCGATTGCTTCACCAGCGGCAAGAAAATTGGCAAGAGAGTTGGGAATTGATTTACACCAAGTAAACAGCAGTGACCCGCTTGGCAGAATTCGTCCAGATGATGTGAAAGCACATACGCAAACATCAGCAGTACCGGAAGCTCCAAAAGTGGAAAAGGCAAGCCCAAAACCGGCACCAGCACAACAAATAGATGTTGAGTTTGATAAACCGGTAGAACGTGTAAAAATGTCTCGCCGCCGTCAAACGATCGCTAAGCGCTTAGTGGAAGTCCAGCATACAGCTGCGATGTTAACTACTTTTAATGAAGTGGATATGTCCGCCATTATGGATTTACGTAATAAGCGGAAGGATGCATTCCTTGCAAAACATGGTGTTCGACTAGGGTTCATGTCGTTCTTTACAAAAGCCGTGGTTTCAGCCTTAAAACAATTCCCACTGTTAAATGCTGAAATACAAGGCGATGAATTGATTCTTAAAAAGTTTTATGATATCGGAATTGCCGTAGCTGCCCCAGAGGGTTTGGTTGTACCGGTTGTCCGTAATGCCAACCAGAAAAACTTTGCCGAAATCGAGCAAGAAATCAGCACTCTTGGTAAAAAAGCTCGTGATAACGCCCTTACTTTAAATGATTTGCAAGGCGGAACATTTACGATTACAAATGGCGGAGTGTTTGGTTCATTAATGTCCACACCGATTTTGAATAGCCCGCAAGTGGGGATTCTCGGTATGCATAAAATCCAAACAAGGCCGGTTGCCATTGATGCAGAAAGAATGGAAAACCGCCCGATGATGTATATTGCTCTTTCATACGATCATCGAATAGTCGACGGTAAAGAGGCTGTCAGCTTCCTGGCAGCAGTAAAAGAATTACTGGAAGATCCTCACTCTCTTTTATTAGAAGGATAAAAAGTTACTGAGGAATCCGATGGAATAATAGCAGGATAACCTACTCTTAAACGTGAGTAGGTTATTTTTTACTCATCAAGGAGCGGCAGAGCAGCCAGTAATCTCCCTTTTTAGTCACCATTTCACCCCAATTAAAATACAGCTTACCCCAAAAAAGATCCACAATATTTTTACAATCGATAATTCTCCCCCTGCCATTCCAAGAACGCCGATGGTGGTTGTCAATATGAGGATCACTGGCCCGACCAGTGCAAGGGAACTATTAACGATAAGTGCTTTTTCAATTGAATTAAATTTTATCATCAGCACAGCAGCAAAGATTTCGATACTGCCAGACAAGACCCTCAGCATAGCCATGGCCAAAACTGCTTTTTCAATAAAAATAAACATATGTAACCCCCTGAAAACAGTTAGTCATCTCATTATATGAAGGCAATCCGTATACAAGGACAAGTTTTTAAAAATACCAAAAGGGATAATTTTCAACTACTGGGTAATATTAAAAATGGTTTTGAAATATCCACGGCCAAAATTATCGACACGGAGGACTCCAATGAAGAAATTAAAAAAATTGAAATCCTCTAAAGAAAAATCACTATCAAGTGATGAGACTCATAAGGAGATTCAGGCTGACTTACAGGTCAACATTGAGATCTTAAAAGAACTGTTTCAGGATTGTACTGATGTTGTCTTCCGACCGTTGATTGCTGGCAACGTCCATGCCTGTTTGCTATTTGTAGATGGCTTTGTAGATACAAAATCAATTGAACTACATGGGTTAAAACAACTAATCGAAGAACATGAAGTAAACCGGATTACAGCAGAGTCTTTGACAGAAAGAGTTATATCCATCAGTTCTGTATCAGAAACAATCAAATTGGATGATGTGGTCAAAAACGTATTGAAAGCCAATACCGTACTATTGGTTGATGGTCTGACGAAAGCGATTATTTTCGATGCTAAAGGGGGAGAACGAAGAGGGGTTTCAGAGCCCACTACAGAATCCGCCGTCCGTGGACCACGTGAAGGGTTTACCGAAATATTAAGGGTAAACACGGCTTTGGTCCGCCATAAAATCCGCTCCAATCGATTAAAAATTCTTTCAAAAGACATTGGAGAAGAAACACAAACGAACTTAGCCATTTTATATGTGGAAGGCTTGGCTCCACCGGAATTGGTAGAAGAAGTCCTCTCAAGGCTTGATCGAATAAAAATTGATGGGATATTAGAAAGTGGCTATATTGAAGAATTCATTGAGGACAGTGCTTGGAGCATGTTTCCCCAAATCCAAAACACCGAGAGACCTGATACAGTGGCCGCCAACCTCCTCGAGGGCAGAATTGCCATCATCGTTGATGGGACACCTTTTGTATTAATTTTGCCGGCAACCTTTTGGCAGTTTTTTCAGTCAAGTGAAGATTATTACGATCGGTTTCATATTTTTATTTTTTTAAGGCTGCTCAGAATTTCCTTCGTGTTTATTGCCATCACCTTACCGGGTATATATGTCGCTGTAACCACCTATCATCAGGAGATGATTCCTACTTCGCTGCTTTTATCAATTGCCGCAAGCCGGGAAGCCATACCGTTTCCCATGTTTGTAGAAGCACTGATTATGGAATTGGCGTTTGAAGCATTGCGGGAAGCGGGAATTCGACTTCCGCAAATTGTCGGACAGGCAGTAGGAATTCTTGGTGCTCTGGTTATTGGGCAGGCGGCGGTAGAAGCCGGTATAGTTTCCGCACCAACGGTTATTATGATTGCGCTTACCGGTATCGCATCATTCACAATTCCAAGGTACAATATGTCCATTTCTGTACGGATGCTCCGCTTTCCGCTGATGATTCTCGGCGGTATGTTTGGGCTGTTTGGTGTGATATTGGGATTCTTAATTATTTTGACACATTTATGCAAACTGCGATCATTTGGGATTCCATATTTTTGGCCTATCGCCCCAATGTCCTTCAAAGCTTTAAAGGACACCTTAATCAGGGTACCATGGTGGGCAATGAACGAGAGACCGAATCAGTTGGTAAAAGAGGATGTAGTCAGACAAGCTGATCATTTAATGCCTAGTCCTCCCAAAGCCGGTGAAGAAGGGAGTCCATCATGAAGAAGGCCAGCATTTTAATAATGACGTTGTTCCTTCTCATACCATTAACTGGCTGTTGGGATCGGACGGAAATAAACGATCTGGCATTTGTTGTGGCAACGGGAGTTGATAAGGGTCCGAAGCAGAAATACCGTTTTACTGTGCAGGTACCTTTGCCAAGCTCTTTAGGCGGAACAGGTTCGAGCGGGGGAGGCGGCGGGACAAGCGGTGAGGGGCCTTTTCTTGTCGCAACCGGGACCGGGCGAAACATCAGGGAAGGTGTTGAGGACATTCAGGCAAGGTTATCAAGAAAGCTTTATTTTGCTCACCGCAGGGTCTTGATAATTGGAGAGGATCAGGCGAAAGAAGGAATAAGGGAAATTCTTAATTCTGTTTTTATCCAGCCTCAGTCAAGATTATCAACCTTTCTAACTGTTTCTAAAGGAGAGGCCGTTAAAATGTTAAAAGCCCAGCCACGAATGGAACAATCGTCTGCTGAAGCGATACGGGAAATGGCCAAAGCAGGTGCGAACTTGACTGTTATGGATGTCCTGCAAAATTTAGACCGGCAAGGGAAGTCACTGATCATTCCAATGGTGGAACCAACTGGGACATTAAAAAAGGAAAGCGATGGGAAAGAAATTTTAATGGACAGTTTTGCTGTGTTTAACGCTGACAAGCTTTCCTTTTTTACAAGTAAAAGGGAATCGCAGGGAATCCTATGGCTGCTCGAACGGATGAAAAAGAAAAGCTACTCTTTTTCTGTTTCGAAAAATAAGGAATTGACGGTTCATATTAACGAAAATAGTGTGAACCCAAACTTAAAAATAGTGAACGGAAACCCTGAATTTGCCATTTCAGTCAGGGTAACAGGGAATCTGCTGGATAATGAACCAAATTTACGAATCGAAGACCCAGCAACCTATAACAAAATTATTGATAATATGGAAAAGGAAATAAAGAATGATATCCATTCTATACTGAACCATGCTCATACACAAGGGATAGATATTTATGGATTCGGATGGTTTTTATTTAAACGTCATCATCAAAAATGGGAGCATGAGTGGAAGCAGAATTGGAAATCGATGCTCCCCTCTTTAAAGGTAACGGTTAAGGTGGATGCCGATATTCAAAGAACAACGAATACCGGAAATGAGGAAAGGAACTAACATATGGATATAGCGATTGTTTGGTTATCTCTGGCCATTTATGTTGTGATTATTTTCAAGGCGAAAATTATTGATAAAAAAGAGCGTAAATGGGCGTTCCTGTTCATTATTTTAACAGTCGGATGCACTGTTTTGACGGGTCTGCATCTTTCTTTAAATAGTGTTACCTCATTTTTAAATGATTCCTTTGGCAGGCTGTCAAGAATGGTTGTGAACATATGAGGGAAAAAATCTCCAATCTTCAGTTAATCTTTTTAATCGCAAACTTTATTATGAGTGCAGCCGTAATCAGCCTGCCGCAAATCATCGTTCATACGGGACGGCAGAACGCTTGGCTTGTCCCGATTGTTTCATTTCCATTTTTTCTATTGATCATTTATCTGATTTTTGGAAAGAAAGGGAAGGCGGAACGATTTGAACATCTCTTTGCCATCGGGAAGAAAGGGAGCCTTTTGGAAAAAGGGATCATCATCTTATTTTTCTTTTTAGCTTTATTGGTTTTTGTACGTGATTTACGGGCGCTTGTTGATTTTGTAGCATCCGTACTTTTGCCAAACACCCCTATTAATATGTTAATGGTTTTATCGACCTTGGTCATCATTTATATCAGCATGGCTGGAATAGAGGTCATTGCAAGAATTAATGCCATCCATTTTTTTATTTTCATCATTGTGTCCCTTTTCCTGCCATTTCTTTTGCTCAACGAACTGGATGCCGGAAATCTGCAGCCGCTCCCTGGCCTGCACTCGTTTAAAGCATTAACGAAATCTGTTTTTATATCCTTCTCCTGGATAGGAGAGCTGTTTTTTTTCATCCTGATCATTGCAAATGTTAACCCGCTAAAGGCAGCCCGAAAAGCAGTTATCACTGGTACAGCTTTGGGTGTGTTTCTGTTTCTGATCCTTCTTATTTTAAACATCTCGGTTTTAGGAACAAAAATAGTCAGGGAGGCAGCCTATCCAACCTATATACTTGTTCAGCAAATCAACTTAACTGATTTTCTTGACCGGCTGGATTTAGTCATTGTGTCAGTTTGGATTCCGGTTTTCTTCTGCAAAGTAGCATTTCTAATGTATGTGATTAATTTTTGTTTTAGTTATTTCTATAAATCCAATACAAATAAATTTCTTGTCCCGATTGCGTTTACACTCGGGTATTTATCGATTCTATTGTTTAAAAACAGCATGGAACATATCCATTTTTCGTTTTATGCGTGGAATTCACTTGGAATCTTTTTAGAAGGATCCATTGTTATTTTATTTCTTTTTTTGAAAAGAACGGTTCTTAAAAGGAAGGAAACTAAACCAGCTAATACGTCTTGAATGGGGAAAGAAACACGGTATAAACGCCGTGTTTCTTTATGGGATATAACTTGTTGCTAGATTAATTTGATCCCACTGAATAAAATCATTAATGCCATGATCGTTCTTAGTGGCTTTGCAGGAAACTTTGATGATAATGTACTTCCAATTAGAACTCCAGGGATGGAGCCTAATAACAGATTCAGTGTTAATAAATAATCGACATTGCCGATTCCAGCGTGCATAAAACCAGCCGCGGTAACTAACAAAAATGCATGGGCTATATCTGTTCCAACCAGTTCCGACGAACCCATCCGATACAAGTAAAGCATCGCTATGGCAAATAATGATCCGGAACCAATTGAAGTTAATCCGACTATAAAGCCTAATACCGCTCCAATTGTTATAGTTAGTGCCTTTTTTTCCTCCAGGGGCTTCAACTGCATAGGATTCCACTCAATTTTCTTTTTCATAAAGGTTTTAAATAGGGTGGCCGCTGCAACCAAAATAAGTACATATCCAAGGGCATGCTTGATAATCTGCTCCTGGTTATGGAAAAAGGAATCAAATAAATGAAGCAGTCCAACCGCTAAAAGGGCGCTGGGGATGCTGCCGATGGCAAGATACTTAACAAGTTTAAGATTGATGGTTTTCTGCCGCCAATGCTGGATGGAACCAAATAGCTTTGTAATCGAGTTATAAAATAAGTCTGTACCAACCGCTATAGAAGGACTGATTCCTAATAAAATGAGGATTGGTGTTAAAAGAGCAGCTCCGCCAACCCCAGTTAATCCGACCATAAAGCCAATGAAAAGCCCCATGATAATGATGCCGACACTCATAGGCAAACACTCCAATATCTCTAAACTGCATTTCATCAATAAAATATGAAGTAGTCAAATGCCTTGTCAGCCCATTTATTCAAAATAAAAAAGAGGACAATCGCCCTCTTTGCAAATTTTTATTTTTCCTCTTCTTCATTTAATTTGATTTTTTTACAGCCAACATATAAACAAGAGAAAATATCATGCCCTGGTTTCGCTTTTGTCATCCCTTTGATATAAGGGGTAACAAGATCCTTAAAGTCGAGTCCGACTCCCTCCTCTTCCAAAATTCCATATACGAATAGTTTTTTCTCATCAAATAAGAAGGCAACATTGCCGACTGCTTTATTGGTGGAATCGACAACATTTAGGACCTGAAAATGAGGAGTAATGACTTCAGGTGAAAAATATATTTGCACTGTTTTCAGCTCCCTTACGTAAACTGCAATTTTTCAAATAGCGTTTCATTTTCCTTTTCCTTTTCCTTCGAAGACTCTTTTTTCGCTACATGAATCAGAACCATACATAGCAAAGCGCAAATGAGGGTTAAACCGGCCGTCGTTAAAAACATTCCGGACCGAGACCAATCCATTAATTTACTAAAGATAGGCGGCCCAATGGCGACGCCTAAGAAACGGACGGAGCCATACAAGGAGGTGACGAATCCTCTCCTGTCTGCCGGAACTGAGCCGGTAATAAAGCTGTTAATGCACGGCAGCACAAGTCCTGTTCCGATACTGCTTATAACAAGTACAGAAAAAAATGGAACCAGCTTTTTAAAGAAAATTAACGATGCAAATGAGCCAGTCATTAAGAGAAGTCCAATAATAATCAGTGCTTTCATCAACTTCATTCTCTTGCCGATTTTACTACCAGTAATGTAAGAGGTTGTGGTCATAAATAAAAGTGGGATGGCCAAGATGGCCCCCTTTAATATTCCATCAATTTGATAGTCCTTTTCAAGAATATCTGAAATGTAAAATAAAATGCCGAACAAAGTAAATAAGCATACCGCTCCTGTCAAGTAAGCGGCAAAAAGCCAGCGTCCTTCAGTTTTAAATACAGAAACAAGGCCTTTTACATATTTTCCAACTGGCGGAGGCTCTTTTTTTGTTTTCTTTTCCTTGATAAAAAAGATGGTTAATAACACGGATAAGAAACAGAAAATCGGAAAAGCAAAGAAGGCGGCGTACCAGAAAATAATGGCCAATAACGAGCCGATGATTGGACTTATCACTTTGCCAAAACCGTTTGATGCTTCTACTAACCCTAATACCTTACTTTGTTCTCCGCCTTTAAATAAATCTCCTGTTAACGCCATGGCAATCGGTGCTGTTCCCGCTGCACCAATTCCCTGCATGATTCTGCCGGTAAGGATCCATGTATAAGAGCCGCCAAACCACGCTGCCGCAGCACCTGCTAAAAGCCCTCCGATTCCGTATAAAATTAGGGCAGGGATGATGACCGCTTTCCTTGAAAAGCGATCAGAAAAATACCCTAAGACAGGAATGGAGATTGCTGCTGCAATCGAAAACACCGAAATAACCAAACTTACCTGAAATTGAGAAATATCTAGCTCCGATTTCATTTTCGGGAGGATTGGGATTAACATGGAGTTTCCTAGGACTAAAATCATCGGGATTGAACCAATTGCAAAAATCGTCATGCCTTTGTGTTTTTGTTTTGGCAATGGAGTGCACCCCTATCGTTTAAATAAGCTCTTTTATTGTTTGACTGGGGACATAAGTTTATACAAGGCGAATGCCTAATTTCTGAGGAATAGGCCCAATATCTACACATTCACCTAATTTTTGAATAATCTATCCTAGAAAAAAAGAGGAGGCGTAATGCCTATGGATTTTTTAACACTTCCTGAACGGACTTCCGGCAGTAGAACATATGGGTTAACCTCTGTCGCCGATTTCGGAACTCCAATGGGAGAATTAAGGAATATATTGGCCGATTACAGCCATATCATTGACATTGCAAAAATTGGAATTGGTTCTGCGTATGTCACACCCAATTTAAAGAAGAAGGTGGACCTGTATAAGGAATACGGCATCAAGCCTTATTGTGGCGGCACATTATTTGAAAAATGTTATTACCAAAACAAA
The DNA here is from genome assembly GCF_058323225.1 of Neobacillus sp. PVCKKU3. NCBI lineage: Bacteria > Bacillati > Bacillota > Bacilli > Caryophanales > Bacillaceae > Neobacillus > Neobacillus sp. PVCKKU3. The sequence goes on along the minus strand of NZ_JBLVQN010000026.1, from coordinate 26,627 downwards.
ATCCCGGAATACCTCTCTTATTTATGTGAACTTGGGATTGAATGGGTTGAAGTTTCAAATGGGACCTTGGATATTCCCCTTGACGAGAGGCTGGAATTGATTTATTTGCTAAAAAATAAATTTAACGTAATTGCCGAGGTAGGCTCAAAGGATACCGAGAAAGAGATGCCCATTTCAGAATGGAGAGCAGAAATCAAGCAATTGCTTGAGGCTGGCTGTCAATACGTTATTACAGAAGGGCGTGATTCCGGGACTTCCGGAATTTATGAAAAATGCGGTACGGTTAAGTCTGACCTGATTCAGGAATTAGTCAGAGATTTGGATCCGAATAAGATTATTTTCGAGGCGCCATCAGCAAAGCATCAGATGTATTTTATTAGGGAACTTGGGCCAAATGTAAATTTGGGCAATGTGAAGCTTTCGGATGTTCTAATGTTGGAAGCACAGCGCTGCGGCCTAAGAAGTGAAACATTTTATTTGGAGGCGCAGGATGCAAATTACCTTAATCCGGCATTTGCCAACCGAATGGAATAACAATAACATGCTTCAAGGCAGAAGGGATATCGGAATTTCTCCGTTAACCGAGGGATTTCAAAAGGGCATTGCTGAAAACAAAAACATGTTGAACAGGCTTGCCCCTTTTGAAGTTGTTTTGGCCAGCAGTTTAAAAAGAACACAACAAACAGCACAATGTTATGGGTTTCAACCTGAAATCGAATGCTTATTGGATGAATTAGATTTTGGCCCATTTGAAGGCCAGCCAAAGGCAACGCTAGTTAAAGCATTTGGAGATGCCTGGTTAGAGAACCCAAGCAAGCTGGTGTTAGGTGAAAGTATCCATCACCTCGAAAAACGCATTTCCATGTTCTTGGAGAAATATCAGGAATATAAAAACATGTTAGTATTTGGCCATGGCTGTTGGATTCGAGCTATGATTTCCTTTTCAAAGCATGGTCATATTGATGAGATGAACAAAGTAGTATTGGAAAATAACTCCTTTGTAACGTTAACGATGGATTCAGAATCAATTTGGAGGGGTGGGAATGGCTTCGATACTTACGTATGAAAATTGGGACGAACAAAAAATAGCAGAAATTAGCGAGCAAAGCAGGGATTACTTCGATATTTTAAAGTGGGCATATCAGGAATATGATGACGAGGAAATTGTTTACGCCTGTAGCTTTGGAGCAGAAGGAATGGTGTTAATTGATTTAATTCATAAAGTTAATAAACAGGCAAAAATCATCTTCCTTGATACTGGCCTGCATTTTTCGGAAACGTACGAATTAATAAATCAGGTGAAAGACCGCTACCCTTCATTAAACATCACAATGATCGAACCGAAGCTGTCTTTATTGGAACAGGCAAAGGAGCACGGTGAAGAGCTTTGGCGTCATAATCCAAATTTGTGCTGCCAGATGAGAAAAGTTGCCCCTTTAAAGGAGGCGCTGCAGGGCGTAAAGGCCTGGATATCAGGGCTCAGAAGGGAACAATCGGCGATAAGGAGCCAAACTCAGTACATCAATAAAGATGAAAGGTTCCATAATATCAAGATTTGTCCGCTTATTCATTGGACTTGGGATGATATATTGACTTACATCGACTTAAACAAATTGCCTTATAACCCATTACATGATAACGGTTATCCAAGTATCGGCTGCGCACCGTGTACCCAGCCGGTTACTGATTCTGGTGACCAGAGGGCGGGGCGCTGGGCAGGACAATCAAAAACGGAGTGCGGACTCCATTTAACGTAGAGATAAAGAAATTTGGGGAGGTAAAACCGTTGAATAAGAGTATTCCCCACGGCGGGAAATTAGTCAATCGAATCAATCTAAATTATGTAGTGGACTATTCTCTCAATTATGTTGAACTCGATAAATTGGAATTAAGCGATTTGGAGTTAATCGCAAACGGTGCTTACAGTCCAATTGAAGGCTTCATGGGAAAAGCCGACTATGAGTCGGTTGTACACAAAATGAGGCTTGTTTCGGGGCTGCCGTGGTCACTGCCGATTACTCTGGCAGTCTACCAAACCAAAGCGGCCGAATTAACAATCGGTGAGACCATTAACCTCATTCATAATGACAAGGTTTATGGTGTCATGAAGGTAACCGAAAAGTTTTCACCAGATAAACGGATAGAGGCTGAAAAGGTATTCAAGACAACGGAACTAGCTCATCCAGGTGTAAAAAAACTTTTTGAACGTCCTGCTGTTTATCTGGCGGGACCGATCACACTCATAAAAAGACCAGAAAAAGGCCAGTTTGAGGATTTTTATTTAGACCCTTTACAAACAAGGGAAATGTTCCAGCAATTAGGCTGGAAAACAGTTGTTGGGTTCCAAACGCGTAATCCGGTACACCGGGCTCATGAATACATTCAAAAGTCGGCACTGGAAACAGTTGACGGGCTGTTCCTTAATCCACTTGTCGGCGAGACAAAAGCAGATGATATCCCGGGCGAAATCAGAATGAAAAGCTATCAGGCCTTACTTGAAAATTATTATCCAAAAAACCGGGTGTTTCTGTCCGTTTTCCCGGCAGCGATGCGTTACGCCGGACCGCGGGAAGCGATTTTTCATGCCCTTGTCCGGAAAAATTTTGGCTGCACCCATTTTATTGTCGGAAGAGACCATGCTGGGGTAGGAAACTACTATGGCACTTATGATGCCCAAAAAATATTTTCCCATTTTTCCGAAGAGGAGCTTGGCATCAAGCCGCTGTTTTTTGAACATAGCTTTTATTGTAAAAAATGCGAGAACATGGCTTCTGCAAAAACCTGCCCGCATGACAGGCAATATCATGTCATCTTATCTGGTACTAAAGTCAGGGGGATGCTCAAAAATGGCGAGCAGCCTCCAAAGGAATTCAGCCGCCCAGAAGTCGTTGAAATCCTTATCGAGGGGATGAGGGAAGTCTACAAACTAGAAGGTGTAGGAAATGGGGAAAAGTAATCATCTTACCTGGCATCAATCAACGATCACAAAAACAGACCGGCATCAGAAGAATGGACATAAAAGCTGCGTACTTTGGTTTACTGGCTTATCAGGTTCAGGAAAATCTACGCTGGCAAATGCTGTAGACCAGGCACTTTTTAAAGAAGGCTTTAGAAGTTATGTATTGGATGGGGATAATATTCGTCATGGTTTGAATAAAGATTTAAGTTTTGGTGTTAGTGACAGGAAAGAGAATATCCGGCGAATTGGGGAAGTGGCAAAACTATTCGTGGACAGTGGTCAAATCGTTTCTTCTGCCTTTATTTCCCCTTTTCTCGAGGACCGGGCGCAGGTTCGTAATATGTTTGAAAACGGGGAGTTTATTGAAATTTTTTTGAATTGCCCGATTCAAATCTGTGAAGACCGGGACCCTAAAGGTTTGTACAGGAAGGCGAGAATTGGAGAAATCCCCGAATTTACCGGAATCTCCTCCCCATACGAATTTCCTGATAATCCGGAAATCATTATTGAAACAGGTCGAATGTCGATTGAGGAATCGGTAAAAGAAATATTAAATTATTTAAAGGAAAGGAAGATCCTTTAACAGGTCTTCCTTTCCCTTATTTGGGGGGCTACCGTGAAAAAAAGAACAAATAATATTTCAGGACAAAATCCCCAATCAATTCTAACTCAAAATTACTCCAATACAACGAAATTAGTACTAGGATCTCTCCTTGCCGGAATCGCAGCCATCCTGCAGGCCGCCGGATTTTTTACAGGAATTGGCTATGCCTTTAGTATGTTAACAACACTGCCCATTGTTCTTGCTTCCAGGTTGTCTATAAGGATTGGGTTCATGGCTTATGTTATTACCGTTTTCCTATTGGCTATTATCCAGCCTAGCGAGTTGTTTGTCTTTCCTTTTACAACAGGATTATTAGGACTTTCCTTGGGAATTGCATTCAAGCTGTGGAAAAGTTGGATTTCTATCACTTTGGCCGGCGGATTTGGTCTTTCAATTGGTATCATGTTTTTGCTTTACGTTCTCCGTTTTCCGGTTTTAGGGCCAGCAGTTTCATCTATATTTAATTTATATATTGCTCTTATCATCTTCTTATTCTCCATGTTCTACAGTCTGATATGGATGGGGATAAGCAAGCGGGTATTTAAATGGGTATCTAGATATTTAAAAAGTTAAAAGGATCTGCATAGCAAGTAATAAACAAAGTATCAGACGAATATTATTAAGCAATCTGTAGAAATAGTCAAGAAAGAAGTGATTGTATGGAAAATTTTCTCGACCTTTCTTCAAAACAATTGTTAGTGCCGCCATATCGCAAAGAAACGGGCATTCCAAAACAATACCTCCCTATCTATTCAACCGAGACTCCAGTCATTCCCCCCTTTCTTCCTTATCGAAATGTTAGCAGATTTCCTAAATATCCTTCCATTCAGCAGCAGACTGAAATTTTAAAATCCAAATAATAGGGATGTGATCAGGATGGGCTGGGATTCCTCGAGAGTGGATATGAATATTTATTCCCAAGGAAAAATCGATCGGCTTGTCTACTCGACCTGTAATATATGCTCTAATGGCTGCGGCTGTTTTATTGCCGTTAACAATGACAAGATTGTCGGCATTATGGGAAATGAGCACTATCCAATAAATAAGGGCCGGCTCGGACCAAAAGGTGAGAACCAATGGTGGGCGAATAATAGTGTGGACCGTCTGGCGGCGCCGTTAATTCGACATCATGGCAAATTGTTGACCGCTACATGGGAGGACGCTTACGCCTTATTAGTAGACAAAACAAAAGATATCCTCGGTCGGAAGGGTCCGGGCGGCCTCGGCATCTATCATACGGGTCAAGCCTACCTTGAAGAATACTATACCATCGCGAAAATAACCCGGGCCGGACTAGGGATGCACCATGTTGATGCCAACACACGACTATGTACGGCAACTGCCGAATGGTCCCTAATCGAAAGCTTCGGTTCCGATGGGCCGCCGGCCTGCCAAGAGGATGTTGAATTGACCGACGTGATTGTCTTTTTAGGCCGTAACTCTAATGAAACTAATACCGTCTTTTGGGAACGGGTCCTTGAGGCGAGAAAAAGGAATGGCACGAAAATTATTGAGATTGATACAAGGAATGATTTAAGCGATAAAATGGCAGATTTATCTCTTCAGCCACGGAGTGGAACAAATGTTGCAGTTTTGAATGGAATCATCCATTTGCTGATTGTAAATAACTGGATTGACCATCAATTTATCCAAGATCACACAGTGGGATTTGTGAAACTTAAGGAAACCGCCGCCAGATACCCACCTGAAATAGTTGAACAAATTACCAACATTCCTAAACAAGAGCTGATTCAATGTGCAGAATGGATTGGGACATCAAAAACTACCCTGACTGTCCTGTTGCAGGGTGTCTATCAAAGTATGGACGCTACGGCCGCCGCAACGCTTGTCAATTCCATGCACCTCATAATGGGGAAAATCGGTAAGCCGGGTTCTGGTCCGTTTCAGCACGCCGGTCAACCGAGTGCGATGTCAAATCGCGAAGTGGGCGGAGCAGGATTTTATCCCGGTTATCGAAACAATGACAACCCTAAGCATATTAATGAAATTGCCAAGCTATGGAATGTCGACCCGGCAACACTTCCAGTCGGCCCGCAAACGTATATTACTGAGATGATGCAGTTAATTGAACAAGGTGAAATCGAGCTGTTTTGGGTGATTTTTACGAATCCCGCAGTTTCGCTGCCAAATCGAAACAAAATGGTCAATATCATGAAAAAGGTTTTTCTTGTTGTTCAAGATCCTTTTTTAAGTGAAACTGCCGAACTTGCTGACCTTGTTCTCCCAACAGCCCTATGGGGTGAAAAAGAGGGGACCATGACAAATTTGGAAAGAAGGGTCAATGTACTAAGGAAAGCGGTTGCCCCTCCTTACAACCTTCCATCTGACTTTGAAATATTACTGGAATTTTCCAGGCGAATGGGCTTTAAGGACCGTGCAGGCAGCCCGTTGATCACCTATAAAACACCTGAAGAGGCGTTTAATGAATGGAGGCGGGTATCAAAAGGAAGGCCATGTGATATGTCGGGGATGACGTATGAAAAAATGGAACAACTAGGAGGAATTCAATGGCCGTGTAACGACAAATACCCGAATGGCCGAGAACGTTTATACACTGATGGCAGGTTTCACACCTTTGTTGATGAGGCGGAATCGTATGGCAGGGAATTACTTACCGGCAGGGCCAGAACGCGAGAGGAATTTGAAGCATTGCAGACAATGGGAAAAGCGATTCTTTATGGATTTGATTGGGCACCGCCATTAGAATTACCATCAGAGGAATACCCTTATGAACTTAATACGGGAAGATTGGTTTACCAATGGCATACGCGGACGAAAACTGGGAGGGCACCAATGCTTCATTTGGCGGCCCCTGAAGGCTATGTGGAAATTCATCCTGAAGACGCGTTGAATCTTGAGATCCAAATGGGGGATTTAGTAAGGGTAACGACAAAAAGGGGCTCAATTCAAGTTCCCGCGAGAATAACGGATTCGGTCAGACAAGGGGCTATATTTATCCCCTTCCACTATGGAACTTTAACGGATAACCAAGCAGCGAATACGTTGACGCTTGAAACCTGGGACCTTATTTCCAAGCAGCCCCATTTTAAGAACGGGGCATGTAGAATTGAGAAAATAAGTATTGGCGATGGGCTGTGAGGATATGTTTGTGAGGAATAAAGAAGAAATCATTCAAACCTGCCAGCAAATTCTATCTGTGGTCAGAGAAAAGTCCAAACAGGAAGTGAATCCGCTCCTATTTCGGATTCAAATGATCCTTCAAGAGTTTCAAACCCATTTTACCGCTTTAGCCTCCGCAGAAATTAGCATACAGCAGCAAAAGTACCATTGGAGTATCCTCTACCGGGATGGGGATACTCTTGATGAAATGGCAACAATGCTCCATAATACGACCCCTGTTTTAATTAAAACAGAGGTAGATTATATTAAACAGTGCTTGGTCTTTTTTACGTACCATATTGTGAATGTATTTGGAAAAGATGAAGCGCGCTATATCATTACTCCTAAATTTCAGGAACTTGCAGAACTTTGGTGAAAAAGAGGCTGTCCCCTTAACATTGGGGCAGTCTCTTTATCGTCTTCGCCAATTGGCAGAAAGGAAAAGTAATCGATTAAATCTTAATTCATAAATGAAATCAATAATATTGGTTGAAAAGAATTGACAAACAATGGCGTACACGACAATTTTATAATCAATCACCAACCCGGTTAATAAAAATATCATCATATTGATGCCCATCATCACTTTTCCTGGACTCCAATTTTTATAGGTGGCAATCATTAGCGCAGGAATGACCATCCCGCCGCTTGATGCCCCAGCACGAATCAAAAGGCCAACGCCGATGCCAAAAAAGATGCTGCCGCAAACCATATCAAACACCATATGAACGTGATGATGTGGTATTTGGGTTGTAATCACGCTAACAACTGTGGAGGTAGTAGCGACTGATAGAATGGTTCGAAATGTCCATGTATAGCCAAAATATTTTAGCGCAAAAAGTAAGAAGACAATATTGGCTAGCCATAGGGAGAAGCCAAGCGATAAACCAAACCAATAATTCATTAAGATGGCCAGTCCTGCCGCACCGCCGGAAGGGATGGAATGGGGAAATAAAAACATGGACATTGACAATCCTTGCAAGGTTGCACCAAAAAGCAAGCATAGGTAAATTAATACTGTTTTTTTCATTATTTAAAAGAAATAATCTCTAAAAATACTCTTCATACCATTCACTGTTTTACCTCCCTGGACATGCCTTTCTTGTCCATTTTATGAGCGAAGAAAAAAGAATATGTAGGAATATTTTGTGAAAAAACAAAGTTTTCCCAATCTACCAATGTTTTAAATTGCAATATTAGGATTGAAAATCAAAATTATTAAGATTAATATTATAATAAGATTAATGGACTATTATCATATGAAATAGTTAAAATGAACTAGTACACCTAGACCTTTGACAAGCCAAATTGGAAGTAGGATCATTTGACTATTTCTAATTTGGCTTTTTTATAAATAATGAAAGGAACTTTTGATCGTGATGCAAAGTTCTATAACTGATATTAAAAAGGAAAAGCGGATCTTGTTAGAAAAGCATTTAAATGGCAGCCTGAATAGCTATCAGTCTTTGTTCGCATGCGATTCTGATGCTATTTATGCGATGGATTTAGATGGTTATTTCATTCCATTAAACCCTGCTTGTGCGCACACTTTTGGATATAATTCGGATGAATTTTCAAAATTAACGTATATGAAAGTAATGAAATTGGAGCACCTGGATCGAGCCATTTCATTTTTTTACAAGGCAATTGATGGCAAATTGCAGAATTTCGATTGTCAAATCGTTCATAAAAGCGGGAAATTAATTGATTTAAATATGACAAATTATCCGATTGTCATCGATGGTGAAATTGTGGGGATTTATGCAGTAGCCAAGGATATTACGGAACTCAAACAAAAGCGGAAAAAGCTTATGGAAGATATTCAGCAGCGGGAGAATACCTATCGGGATATTGTAGAGCATTCACCTGATGCCGTTGCGATTGTTAAAGATGAGCAAATCCTATTTGCCAACGATACGGCCGTGGACTTAATTGGTGCGAAGGATAAAAATGGAGTGATTGGAAAAAGCATACACGATTTTTTGGACAGCCCTTACTCAGATATCGTGAAACAACGGGCAAAGAAGGTTGAAAACGGCACGGCTGTTGATTTTATCGTGGAAAAGCTGATCCGTTTAGATGGAACGATTATTGAAGTCGAAGTAAAAGCCATTCCGGCCATTTATCAAAACGAACCTGCACGTCATATTATCATTCGGGACATCATGGAGAAGAAAAGAACGCAAAAATTGCTTCTCCAGTCTGAAAAGTTAACAGTAGCAGGGCAGCTTGCCGCTGGAATCGCCCATGAAATAAGAAATCCATTAACCGCTATAAAAGGCTTTATTAAACTAATGGATACAGGCCGTGAATTTAATTCTGGATATTTGGATATTATCAATTCTGAAGTGAACCGCATTGAACTGATTCTCAGTGAATTATTGCTGCTAGCGAAACCGCAGTCTATGAAATTTGAGAAACGTGATTTGCCGACCATTTTGGAACATGTTAAAACGCTTGCTGATACACAGGCAATTATGAGAAATATAGGGATTCATATTCTTTATCTGACTGAAATCCCTGAAGTTTATTGCGATGAAAACCAGCTTAAGCAAATGTTTATTAATTTCCTCAAAAATTCTGTTGAGGCCATGCCTAAGGGGGGAGAAATCATCATAGAGGTTCAATGTACAGATTCTAACCAAATAAAGATTCGGTTTATTGACCAAGGATGCGGGATTCCGAAAGAGCATCTCGAACGAATCGGCCAGCCATTTTTTACAACCAAGGATAATGGAAATGGATTAGGATTGATGATTAGCATGCAAATTATTGAAAATCACAAGGGCACAATAAATATCGCAAGTGATGAAAATGGAACTACGATGGAGATATTACTGCCAATACAGTGAATGGAAGCGGACGGAGAAAAGACCGTCCGTTTTTTTTATTGACGATAACTGGATTTTATGATATTTAAATAGTTGTTAGCACTCAATGTGATAGAGTGCTAATCATTTGATTTATTGACTTCCTGCAATTATGATGGAAAGGGTAAAAATGGAAGGAGAATTGGGTATGGAAACAAAACAATTTAAAGCGGAATCGAAACGTTTATTAGACATGATGATTAATTCGATTTATACGCATCGCGAAATTTTTCTGCGTGAGTTAATCTCCAATGCCAGTGATGCGATCGATAAAATCTATTACAAAGCATTAACAGATGATTCCTTGGCATTCGATAAAGACAATTACTACATAAAGGTAATCGCTGACAAGGAAAATAGAACTTTACGCTTAATTGATACTGGGATTGGGATGACCAAGGAAGAATTGGAAAATAACCTTGGTACGATTGCCAAGAGCGGATCTTTAGCTTTCAAAAGTGAGAATGAATTGAAGGATGGCTATGATATCATCGGCCAATTTGGTGTTGGTTTTTATTCAGCGTTTATGGTTGCGGACGTAGTTACGGTCATCAGTAAGGCATTAGGAAGTGACGAGGCTTATAAATGGGAGTCACAGGGTGCCGAGGGCTACACCATCGTTCCGTGTGAAAAAGAAACAGTCGGTACTGAGATTATTTTAAAGATCAAAGATAATAGCGAAGAAGAAAATTATGATGAGTATTTAGAGGAATACCGTTTAAAAGCGATTATCAAGAAATACTCTGACTTTATCCGCTACCCTATTAAAATGGATGTGTCGAAAAGCCGTCTTAAAGAGGGCAGCGAAACGGAGTATGAAGATTATCAAGTCGAAGAAACCATCAACAGCATGGTGCCGATTTGGCGGAAAAATAAAAACGAACTGACAAATGAGGATTATGAAAATTTTTATGCGGAAAAGCGGTATGGCTTTGACAAACCGCTAAAGCATATTCATATCAGCGTGGATGGAGCGGTCCGTTATAACGCGATTCTTTATATTCCAGAAAGCATGCCGTTTGACTATTATTCTGCAGAATATGAAAAGGGTCTAGAGCTTTATTCGAGCGGTGTTTTAATTATGAACAAGTGCGCCGACCTCCTGCCTGACTATTTCAGCTTCGTTAAGGGAATGGTCGACTCAGAAGATTTATCTTTAAATATTTCACGTGAGCTGCTCCAGCACGACCGTCAATTAAAGCTAATCGCGAAAAATATTAATAAGAAGATCAAGAGTGAGCTGGTAAGCTTATTGAAAAATGAACGGGAAAAATATGAGCAGTTTTATCAGGCATTTGGCCGCCAGTTAAAGTATGGCGTCTATAGCGAATTTGGCGCTCATAAGGAAGAATTGCAGGATTTATTGATGTTCCATTCCTCAAAAGAGAAGAAGCTCGTAACGTTAGATGAATATGTTTCTAGAATGCCGGAGGACCAAAAATATATTTTCTACGCCACTGGCAGTTCCAATGAGCGGATCGAAAAGCTTCCGCAAACGGAGTTGGTTGCAGACAAAGGCTATGAAATTCTTTATTTTACAGATGAAATTGACGAATTCGCGATTAGAATGCTGATGAGCTACAAAGATAAAGAGTTTAAGTCCGTTTCTAGTGGTGATTTAGGCTTTGAGGCAGATGAAAAGTCTCAGGATTCGGAAACAGAAGAGCAGGATAACAAAGAACTGTTTGATTATATGAAGGAGACATTGGCGGGCAAAGTGAAGGATGTCCGTGTTTCCAAACGCCTGAAGTCGCACCCGGTTTGCTTATCAACAGATGGGGAAGTTTCGATCGAGATGGAAAAAATCCTAAATGCAATGCCGAATAACCAGGGAATTAAAGCTGAGAAGGTACTAGAAATCAATGCAAATCACGAGGTTTTTGCATCCTTAAAAGAATCATTTGCCGGAGACAAAGATAAGCTGACATTGTATACCCACCTATTGTATAATCAGGCACTGCTAATTGAAGGCCTGCCAATTGAGGATCCGGTTGAATTTACGAATAACATTTGCAAAATTATGGTGTAATGATTGATGAAAGGATTGCCGTGATACGTGATGCGGCAATCCTTTTTATTTTTCTTCATTTTTAGAGTAGAGGCGGGATCAAGGACAAAACCAGGTGAAAAACAGAAGGAAATGTCCTTGATCACCCTTTAAAACCAAATAATTCCGTAAAAAACCGGAAAGTGTCTATAGAACCTCAACATATACAAGCTTAATGAATATTTCCATCCACATATTTACCGAAATCCGGAATCGCTAAGCTATCAAAATTATTTACCAGCCGCTCAAGTCCGCTGGTTAATGCCTCGCCTGCCAGCGGAGCACCATGCCCTGTTATCGCTGTCGAAGGATTTAGTTCAGCCAGCTTTTTAACCGAGTCCCAAGCGGCCCTCCAATCCGTTGTGAAGTATCTAGGAGGACCATTTATTTCCTCCTCCTGGGTCATGACCTTATATAAAGAATCCTGTTTCACATTGATGAATGCATCTCCTGCAATCAACGCACGGTCTACATCTCTAAAAAAGGAAACATGTCCAGGTGTGTGGCCTGGGGTGTGGATCCAGCGAAAACCAGGCATATGTGGAACGCTCCCATCAGGAGGAAGTTTTTCTACATGGTTACCGAGGTTAATCGGCTCATTCGGAAACAGCGCTGACATCTTTGCCACCATCCCGCCTTCCACACTGGGGTCTGGATCAGGGTAGCTCTTTTGCCCGACCAAGTAAGGCAATTCAATTTCATGTGCATATACGGGTACCTGCCAATGATCCACCAGTTCGATTATTGCTCCAACATGGTCAAAATGACCGTGCGTTAAAATAATCGCTTTCGGGCGGCACCCCTCGCCAAACCGTTCCTCTGCTGCTTCGATAATTTCGTCTGCAGACCCCGTCATGCCGGCATCTACTAAAACAAACTCGCCGTTATCAGGGTTACCGACAAAACAAATATTGACGATTTGGATGGTATAAGAAAATAAATCCGGCAAAACCTGAATCCCGACCCCGCTGCCAATAGAAGTGGCCGGAATAAATTTATAATCACTACCATATGACATTTCTTTATCCATTAAACAATCCCCTTATCAATTTCCTAATTTTAGGGATAGTTTTCCGCAGTTTAAAACGATTATTCAAAAACAGCTTAGTTAGGCTCCACATGGACATTAACATCAAACACATCGTGTTCCTTGATTAGGGCATTTTCCACCTTTGTGGCGACATCATGTGCCTCCCGAATATTTAAATTGGAATTGACGAGGATTACCACATCAACAACAGCACTGTTGCCATAATTCCGTGCTTTGATGTCCTTTATTCCTTTAACCCCAGTAATCCCTTCAATTGTATTTTTAAAAGAATACATTTCCTTCACATCAAATCCATCGGTTAAGCTGTGGGAGGCATTGCGAAAAATATCCCATGCTGTATTACAGATAAGAAGTCCTACGATTACTGCTGTAATTGGATCTAGCCATGGCAGATTGAATTGAGCGCCAATAATCCCTGCAGCAGTTCCGAGGCTCACCCAAGCATCAGAAAGATTGTCTTTCGCGGCAGCCATTACCGCCTGGCTGTTAATTTTTGCAGCAAGCTTATGGTTATGATGATAGACAGCATACATGACTGCGCCACAAAAAATTCCGGTCACGGCAGAAAGGGGGTCTGGCGACTCGCTCTTTCCGTTGATGATGGTGGTAACCGCATCATATAGCACCTCAATACCCACGGCCATCATGATAAAGGAAGAAACCATGGAGGCAACAGTCTCTGCTTTCCAATGACCATATGGATGGTCTTTATCTGCAGGCTTTTGTGAAAGTTTTAGCCCGATTAATACAACAATAGATGCGATGACATCCGTACTGTTGTTTAACCCATCGGCTTTTAGTGCCTCCGAGTCGGATGCATAGCCAACTGCCAGTTTTAAAATGGATAGAAAAATGTATGCCAAAATACTGATATATGCGGCTTGTTCTCCTTTTTTTAGTGCTAAATACTTTTCATTTTCCATATGTATTGCCCCTTAGCTTTTCATTCCCTTCATTATCTTAGCAATCTATTATTATGTGGGTCTAGAGAAACCTTTTTAGTCCTGACTTAAAATTCTTATACTAGGAAAAAAAGTTTAGTATGGGCAAAACAGATATCTGCTTTGATGAAAAAATAGTTAAAATATTTTCACCATTTATATTGACAAATCCCTATGTGTCTAGTAGGATTAATTTCATCAACTATATATATAAATTCCTATTGGTCTAGTGGGATTAATGTTAAGGAATTGAAACAGTAAAATGCCTTTCCTGGAATAGGATGAATTTTTTAGGAAAAGGGGGCGAATCGGCTGAAAACACCAGATGAATGGCAAGAAATTGCGGCACACCTTAGGCCGATGCTCGAATCAATCAAATTCGGATCGATTACACTTGTTGTCCAGGACGGTAAGGTTGTGCAAATTGAGAAAAACGAAAAGGTTCGTCTTCAATCGAATAAAACACGCTGACTAGACAAACTAGAGGCGGTCTTCACCATTAATGGTTGAAGGCTGCCTTTTTTTTAAAGGAATAAGGAGGCTTGCATGATGACAAACGCAGTGACATATGAAAATTGGAATTCCATTTCTGATTCTTTTTCGATTCAAGATGAAACGAAAGGTGCTAAAGCAGTATTGGAATGGGCTTATCAAAATTATTCTGACAATAAAATTGTTTATGCTTCGAGCTTTGGGGCGGAAGCGATTGTGTTGATTGACTTGATTGCTCAGGTAAAACCTGATGCGCACATCGTTTTCTTGGATACAGATCTTCACTTTCTAGAAACCTATGATGTTATCAAAAGGATCGAAGAACGTTTTCCATCATTGAAAATCGAGAAGAAGAAACCTGCATTATCTCTTGATGAACAGGCTGCGCAATATGGGACAGCATTATGGAAACGCGACCCTAACCAATGCTGCCAGATCCGAAAAGTCATTCCTCTTAGGGAAACTCTTACAGCAAGAGATGCTTGGATTTCAGGTCTTCGCAGAGAACAGTCACCGACAAGGAAAGATACTGAGTTTGTTAACAAAGATGAAAAATTTAAAAATATTAAAATATGCCCGCTGATTCATTGGACATGGGATGAGGTATGGTCCTATATTCGGGAAAAAGACCTTCCATATAATGAGTTGCATGACCACAACTACCCAAGCATCGGCTGCTTCCCTTGTACGCAAGCAGTTGCCGGTGACGGCGATTCCCGTGCCGGACGCTGGACCGGCAGCAGTAAAACCGAGTGTGGATTACACTCATCGTAAGGGGGCGGTCAAAACGATCACAATCATTGCTATCATGATAGGTTTGTTTTTTGCAGTCAATATCGGGGCCAGCGGGGCAGCTGCTTCGATGGGAATTTCCTATGGTGCCGGCGTTGTCAAAAAACAACTGGCATTATTCCTTTGTGGAATAGCGGTGTTCCTCGGTGCATGGCTTGGCGGCGGTGAGGTCGTAAAGACTATTGGCGGCGGTATCGTTCCAAGCAGTACCTTTACAAATGCTATTGCCTTAATCGTGTTAGCTTCAGCAGCTATGTCGCTGTTTTTAGCGAATATTTTTGGAATACCCCTCTCGACAAGTGAAGTAGCAGTGGGCGCCGTGGTAGGGGCGGGGATTGTCTATCAATCCGTTTTTGTCGGCAAGCTCCTATGGATTATGGTGTTTTGGCTGTTAACTCCAGTTGCAGCTTTCGTCCTGGCAATCCTTGCTGCTAATCTTTTAAAAATCAAACCTATTAAAAAATTTGTCGAGAAACCAAAAGCAGGACCACTTCTTGCGGTACTTGTCGTCTTTATGGGATTGTTCGAAGCCTTTTCGGCAGGGATGAACAATGTGGCCAATGCCGTTGGCCCCCTTGTTGCCGCATCCTTAATGTCTAAAGAGACAGCCGTCCTTTGGGGAGGTTTGGCCGTAGCGCTTGGTGCATTCTTGCTCGGTCACCGAGTAATTGAAACCAATGGGAAGAAAATAACAAAGCTTCGCTTGGAAGAGGGATGTATCATATCCGGTACTGGTGCCAGCATCGTAACAGTTGCTTCGCTGTTTGGAATTCCTGTTCCGCTCACGCAAATTACGACTTCCTCCATTATTGGGATTGGTTTTGCTAAATACGGCAAATCAGTCTTGAAAAAGGGAATTGTCGTACAGCTTCTGACGGTCTGGATTGTTTCACCGGTTATTTCAATGGTGCTCTCATACACCATTATTCAATTAGTAATAGTTCGGAATTTTTATCCGATTATTGTCATGGCAGGCGTCCTTATCTCTGTTTTGGGAGTGCTGTTCTTAATGAAACGCACTACATCCGCATCGATTGGAGCGCCTACCGATATTGCAAATAAATAAAAACAAATAGAAGGGTTGATATCAAACATGTCATTTTTACCAAAACCTCACGGAGGCAAACTTATTCAAGCTTTTGATCCAAACTATGATTTATCCAATGCTTCAAAAGAATTAGAAATTGATGCGATTGCTTTAAGCGATCTTGAACTTATTGGAGTAGGGGTTTTCAGCCCGTTAACAGGTTTTCTTGGTAAAGCGGATTATGAATCTGTTGTCAGCAATATGCGCTTAGCCGACAATACGATCTGGTCCATTCCAGTAACACTTCCTGTATCCTATGAAGTTGCAGAATCCTTAGTAGTCGGCGAAGAAATTAAATTAAAACATAACGATGAAGTTTACGGTGTGATTAAGGTTTCCGAATGGTATGAGCCGGATTTAAACAAAGAAGCAAGAGAAGTTTATAAAACGGAAGAGCTTGCTCATCCAGGCGTTAAGCGGCTATTTGAAAGAGGACCTGTCTATGTGGCAGGGGAAGTTGTGCTTGTTAAGAAACCTGAAAAAGGCGTGTTCGGGGATGTGTGGTTCGAACCAAAGCAGACTCGTGCCTTTTTTGAAGAGAAAGGCTGGAAAACAGTTGTTGGTTTCCAAACAAGAAATCCGATTCATCGTGCGCATGAGTACATTCAAAAGGCTGCCCTTGAAACCGTTGATGGCTTGTTCGTAAACCCGCTGGTAGGTGAAACAAAATCTGATGACGTCCCAGCTGATGTACGTCTGAAAAGCTATCGTGTTTTATTGGAAAACTATTATCCAAAAGAACGGGTCCAGCTTGGTGTCCACCCAGCTGCAATGCGCTATGCAGGTCCAAGAGAAGCTATTTTCCACGCGCTTGCACGCAAAAATTATGGCTGCACACACTTTATTGTCGGCCGTGACCATGCTGGTGTAGGAAACTATTACGGAACCTATGATGCGCAATATATTTTCAGCAATTTCACTGAAGAGGAACTTGGGATTAAACCATTATTCTTTGAACACAGCTTCTTTTGCACAAAATGCGATGGTATGGCTTCTGACAAAACCTGCCCGCATGGCAAGGAAGATCGTGTAATTCTGTCGGGGACTAAAGTTAGAGAGATGCTACGCTCAGGAGTTCTTCCGCCAGCAACCTTCAGCCGTAAAGAAGTGGTTGAGGTCCTAATTGAAGGAATGAGAGAAAAAGCGACAGTATAAGGAGTAGGAAAATGAGCAAATCAACGAATATTACATGGCATAACGCTACCATTACAAAAGAAGACAGACGTGCGCAAAACGGTCATGGAAGCTGCACACTATGGTTTACAGGGCTATCTGGTTCCGGGAAATCAACAATTGCGAATGCAGTTTCAAACGAATTGTTTAGGCAGGGAATTAACGAATACGTTCTTGATGGTGACAATATCCGTCACGGCTTAAATAAGGATCTTGGTTTTTCTGAAGAAGATAGAACAGAAAATATCCGCCGGATCGGGGAAGTGGCAAAGCTGTTTGTTGACAGCGGCCAGATTGTCACTACTGCGTTTATTTCACCTTTCCGTTCCGACCGTGACAATGTCCGTGCGTTATTTCAAGAAGGGGAATTTATTGAGGTTTTCATTGATTGCCCTCTTGATGAATGCGAACGCCGTGATCCCAAGCAGCTTTATGTGAAGGCGCGTAAAGGTGAAATTAAGGATTTTACGGGGATTGATTCACCATACGAGTCACCGGAAAATCCGGAAATCATCATTCGCTCTGATTTGGTAACAGTTGAAGAAGCGGTGGAACAAGTGTTAGGATATTTACG
Organism: Neobacillus sp. PVCKKU3; assembly: GCF_058323225.1. Taxonomy (NCBI): domain Bacteria; kingdom Bacillati; phylum Bacillota; class Bacilli; order Caryophanales; family Bacillaceae; genus Neobacillus; species Neobacillus sp. PVCKKU3. The sequence continues at coordinate 8,896 of NZ_JBLVQN010000026.1, read as the reverse complement.
AGACAAGAATATTATTTAACAAGAAGCGGGTACTATGAAATCACATAGTACCCGTTTGATTGGAAAAAAGGTGAAAGGAGCAGCCAGCATGAAGGCAATTCTCTACATTGGACACGGTACTCGCTCAAGGAAAGGGGCGGATGAGGCAAGGACGTTTATTCAGAGGGTCATGGCCCGAATCGATGTGCCGATTCAGGAAATGAGTTTTCTGGAACTGGCTGAGCCGCTGATTGAAGATGGTTTCAGGCAATGTGTAGAAAGGGGTGCCGCCGAAATAACGGTTGTTCCTCTTTTTCTGCTTGCCGCCGGGCATATTAAAGAGGATATTCCAAATGCCTTGGCAGGGCTTCGTGAGAAATATCCTCATGTTAAGGTAAAAGTGAAGGACCCTTTTGGGGTGCAGGGGAACATTCTTGATGGTTTAGCAGAACTTGTTAATGAAGAAGCCGGGACGCTTACAGCTAAAGACAGCATCTTGCTTGTCGGCAGAGGGAGCAGTGACCCGGATATATTAGCGGATTTTGCAAACATTGTTGATGGAATCCGAAATCGTCTAGGAATTAATCGTGTTTCTGTTTGTTATTTAGCTGCCGCTGAACCCAGGTTCGCAGAGGGATTGGAAACGGTCTGCAACGAGGCTGCGGGCCGAATCATTGTCGTTCCTTACTTGCTGTTTTCAGGACTTCTATTAACGGAAGTGGCCCAAAAGGTGCGTAAAAAAGAAAAAGAAGGGTACTCGATTATACATACAGGTCAATTGAGCAGGCACCATGTTATTGAAGATATCATTATTAAGCGGGCAATGGAAGATGAATAAGTTTTTTCTGGGATTCGCAGATATATTCAGAAATTCGCAGATAAAATGAAAAATCCGCAGATATATTCGGAAATTCGCAGATAAAATGAAATATTCGCTGATATCGTCACATAATTCGCAGATATACGAAAATGCTTCCCAAATAAGCTTTTTATTGGATTGAATTTTCTTGTTGAGATAGAATTTTCATTGGGTATAAGTGCCATAATAGGTTGGTATATGCCTAAAAATCCATGAAAAAGGTGAGAGCAATGGTTAAGAGCTTAAAGGATACGACTACATTACATAATGGTGTTGAAATGCCTTGGTTTGGCCTTGGTGTTTTTAAAGTGAAGGAAGGGTCTGAGGTAATTGACTCTGTTAAGGCTGCCATTAAAAATGGCTACCACAGCATTGATACTGCGGCAGTTTATCAAAATGAAGAAGGCGTTGGCCAGGCCATCAGAGAGTCCGGTGTTTCACGTGAGGAATTATTCATCACTTCAAAGGTATGGAACTCTGATCAAGGTTACGAGTCAGCACTTCAAGCATATGAAACTAGTTTAAATAAGCTGGGTCTTGATTACCTTGACTTATACCTCATTCACTGGCCAGGGAAAAATAAATTCAAAGAAACGTGGAAAGCCCTTGAAAAATTATATAAGGATGGCCGCGTTCGTGCCATCGGTGTCAGCAACTTCAAGGTCCATCACTTAGAGGAACTATTAAAGGATGCGGAGATAAAGCCGATGGTGAATCAGGTGGAATATCATCCACACTTAACTCAAAAGGATTTACTTGCTTTTTGCCAAAAAGAAGGGATTCAACTAGAAGCATGGTCGCCGCTTAAGCAAGGTCAATTATTAAACGACCCTACATTAAGCGAGATCGCTGAGAAATATGGAAAATCCACGGCCCAAGTGATTTTACGCTGGGATTTGCAATCAAAAGTAGTTACAATTCCGAAGTCCATCAAAGAGCAGCGTATCATAGAAAATGCCAATATTTTCGATTTCGAATTATCAACAGAGGATATGGCAAGAATCGATAGCTTGAACAAAGATGAGCGGGTCGGTCCAGATCCGGATAATTTTATGAACGGATTTACTGAATAAAGCACACAAAAAAGCGAACAGCCGTAAAACTGTTCGCTTTTTTACGTTTAATTTAATGTCCTAATTCCACATCGTCGACATGCTTGACATGGTGACGATTCATGAAAATAAATATAACAGAAACAAGGACAAATCCAGCACCCACAATAAATGGAGTTGACGGTGTATAAATTTCCGCAAGCTTGCCGGCCGTATATGGTGCAATGGCGCCGCCAATAAAGCGCAGGAAGCTATAGGCGGCAGAAGCAGTCGAGCGTTCTACCGGTGCAGAGTTCATAACAGCAGTGGTAATAAGCGTATTATTATTCCCCAGTAAAGCCCCAGCAAAAATAACAGCCGCAATAATAACCCATTGCGTTGATGTCCAAATACCCATCATCAAAAGGACTAGCGCAAATAATGTTAACATTGCCCCCATAGAATTGATGGTTCCAAACCTTTGCTGAAGCTTTGGAGCAGTAACAACTGATGTAATGGCAAGTAAAATACCCCAGCCTAAAAACACATACCCCAAGCCATGTTCGTCAAGACCCATTACAAATGGAGCGTAGGCAAGGAGGGTGAAGAAACCAAAGTTATAAAGCGCTGCAGCAATACCAAATACCAATAATGAACGATATTTTAAGGCGCGGAATGGATCAAGCAAGGAAGTTTTCTTTTGGTGTGTGTTCTGCTGCTGATGTGTTCGCGGCATTAATATCAAAAGCCCAACGAAGGCTACAATCATAAGTGTGGCAACACCGAGAAACGGACCTCTCCAGGAAATGGCCCCAAGCCAGCCCCCAAGTAAAGGACCTACAGAAATCCCTAAACCAATAGCAGCTTCGTACAGGATGATGGCTTTTGCGGTCCCGCTGTTAGAAAGAGACACGATCGCCGCCAAGGCAGTTGCGACAAACAGTGCGTTACCGAGGCCCCATCCGCCGCGAAGGCCAACAAGTGTCCAGATTCCATTTGAATAGCCGCCAAGCGCTGAAAAGACAGCAATGATGATAATTCCGGCAATTAATGTCCATTTAATGCCTAGTCTTGATGAAATTGTGCCGGTGATTAACATGGCAACGGCCATTACAGCATTATAGCTTGTAAAAAGAAGTGTAACCTCACTGTGGGAAGCATGTAATTGGTTAGCGATTGCAGGTAAAATTGGGTCGACAAGTCCCAGACCCATGAAGGCAATAATGCAGGCAAAGAAGACAGCCCAAACGGCCTTTGGCTGCTTAAGTAAACTTGATTCTTCTATAGAAGACATAGTAGAAGTTTTTGGTACAACAGTTTGTGATGTTGATGACATCTGAATCCCCCTTGTTTTCTCTTTTCTTTGTAAGTATCAAAAATAGTTGTATAATGAAACTATATATTTGTATTATACAACCATTTTTCACTACGTCAATAGTGAATTCGCCTATAAGTTATAATTTGGGGCGTTCGTATGATATTATAAGAACAAGAAATGACACCCTAAAGAGGTGATAATTATGTCTGAAGAATCTCTTGAAACTATCGAACTTGAACTGGCGATTATGATTCGCCGTATCACATCCTACTCTTCCCATAAAAGAATTGGCAATCTTGATCGTTCGGCTTATCTTCTCTTACATCAAATCGCAACAAATGGTCCAGCAGGAGTAAAAACATTAGCAGGACAATCCCAACTGGATATTTCCACAATAAGCAGGCAGGCATCCGCGTTAGAACAAAAAGGCTGCCTATATCGAATTCCTGATCCAACAGATGGAAGGGCATATTTCTTAGATATTACTGAATTGGGTTTAAGGAAATTAAGAGAAGAGAGACAAGCGAGGAAGATAAGGGTAGGAGAAGTGACAAAGGACTGGTCCGATGAAGAACGGGCCATATTTGGCAAACTTTTAACAAGATTTAATATTGCAGCCATTCAAGAATAAAAAGAGGATGGACCTGGTAACTGATTCCGTTAACTATCGCAAAAAATAAAAATGTAAGTTAAAATGAGTGCCAATTTGCCTATGAAATTGACACTCAATTTTTATTGGTGTAATCCCAATTGGGTGAAAATTACATAAAAATTTGTATAGGGAAATGCACCACAAATCGTAGGGGTACAATGACTGTTGTACCCCACAATTTGATATACAATTTATCTTACAAAACTAATCCTTAATTGAGTAACCAGCGATATTAAAAATAAGCGGAGATTTTTCGGTTAAATAGTATAATTGAGCTGGGTTCAGGGGGTATAAGCGGAGGTTTTCCGATTAAGCAAAGAAAAATTACCCATTTTCACGTTTTTTGATTCATTAGTCGGAATCTTTCCGTCTATTTTGGCTATTTTCAGTGCTATTTCCTAATTAAGAGAAATTTCTCCGCTTATTTATCAAACTCGGTGCTTGACCTGCCCTTCAACCGATAAGAGCGGATCCTCACAGACCTAGAAGAGGGTATTAGCATCTTTAAATCGAGTAGTATTCAGGTAACTAAAAATGGCTCAGTATAGTGAACTGAGCCATTTTATTTTCAATTGCAAAAACAGAACCAAATTGCAGTACAAATTGGGTTACATTTTCGATTGCATTTTCGGGTTTTACGACAGGAAACGGAACCCGTTATTGACCAGGTCATCCTCTTTTTTCATTATTTTAGTGTGTCTCATAAGGCGCTAATAGCTCTAAAAATTTTTCAAATGGCATTTGGCAGGCTGGGTATTTTTCCAGTAAATCCAGCATTGTAATGCCTTTGTCTACAACGTGAGCCTTATAGGCATCTTCGTTTATAATAAGTGCTTCTAATTCTTTTTGATGAGGCGGGCATACTGTAAGTTTCGCCAGCTCTTGAAGCTGCGGACGGGTAACGGTTTCTTCCAAATTAACCTTTAGACTTAGTAAGTCGCTGACTCGGACAGGGATATCTAGTGGCAGCCGGGTCGCAAATTGCTGATTCCCGCACAAGACAACCTGTGTGTTTGTATCTAATGCGAAGCGGTTAAGAACACGTTCGACCGTCTTAATAGAATTGCGCGTTTTCACAGTCTGTACCGCAGTACCTCCTGAAGCATGCTTCGCAGTTTGTACTTCATGGACAAATTGGACAGTCAATGCCTGGTTCGTGTCTTCTGATTTATTTTCAACTTTTAGCCCTAATGCCTCGAACACATTTGGCCATAATTGCTCATGCCAATCTTCAAATTGCTGATCAAAATCATTGCTTGCATCCCCTTGGCCTTTTGGAGATATTCTATTGGCACCTTTTTCAGCAAGCTTTTCGTCAATCAAGTTAGGAACACTTTGATAGGTGTTCGCCCAGTTCGTATCTCCGCAGCCAAAAACAGCATAACGAACACCATTGAGTACCTCGCCATCAGACTCTTTCAGCCACTTGACAAACTTCCGAGCGTTCTTTGGCGGATTGCCATTATAAGAGGAAGTAACAATTAGCGTAACTCCTTCTTTCGGTAGTACGCCAACGTATTCATCAAGCGGAGCTACTTCACTTTTAAAACCTTTAAAACGAGCACTAGTGGCCAAATCTTTTGCGATTCCTTCCGCAGTCCCCATGTTGGAACCGTATAGAACAAGTAATGGTGTATTATTTCCAATTGAAGAATCGTATTGTTGGTTAGCTGAATGTAGGGCAGAAGAGCTTTTTTCTTCAGCAGGCACAAATGATTCAACTAATCGGTTATCACGCAGCTGAACGCTCATAGTGAAGTTTTCCGGCTTAAGCGTCATTGTTTGTTTAATCTTTAATTGATAGTTCGTATGGTCGATTAAATCAAAGTTTTGCAAAATCATTCCTATTAATAATGTTGCCTCGTGAAGGGCAAACTGCATTCCAATACATGCACGTTGTCCATTGCCGAAAGGTTTATAGGCATCATGCGGTATTTTTTTCGGGTCTTCAAACCGTTCAGGACGAAACTCTTCAGCATCTTCACCCCAAGCTTCTTTGTCGCGGTGCAGTTGAGGAAGGAGAATGGCAACCGTCTGCTTTTTATTTATCTTATATTTACCTCCAAGAACCATATCTTCCTTGGCATATAGGGTAAATTGCGGTGCTGTTGGATAAAGCCGCAATGATTCATTTAAAATCATCCGAATATACTTCAGCTCCAAAACTTGTTTGAAGGTTGGAACTGCTCCTGTCAATACACGGTCAACTTCCGCGCGGGCTTTTTCCAGAATTTCCGGGTGCTTTAACAGCAGGTAAAGCGTAAAGGACAAAAGACCGCTGGTTGTTTCATGTCCGGCAATCAGGAAGGTGATGATTTGGTAACGGATATTTTCATCATCAAGTATTTCGCCTGTTTGCGGATCTTTAGCGCTTAGCATTCGAGCAAGCAAATCTGTTTCCCCTTGATCACCGGATTCCTTCCGTTCAGCGATTAGTTTGTCTACCAAGGAAAACATCGCTTGAATGTTCTTTTGGAATTCCTGGCGTTTTTTCACCATGAATTTGTCTTGAATCGGAAGGCGGGTCCCTTTATGCATGGCTTCATCAAGGGCATTCACCATATTGATAATAAAAGGGTCATGCGTTTCACGGTAGAAGCTGTTAAAACGATAGTTAAAGCCGCACAAACCAATGGTATCAAGCGTAAGTCTGGTCATATCATCCGGTACATCAATACTCTCATTTGGATTCAACCGGGCCCATTTTTGGACGAGCTGGCTTGCAATGTCTACCATCATGGAGTGGTACCCTTTCATAGCCGACAGACTAAACGAAGGCATAAGAATGTTATGGGCTTTTTGCCAGTTTGGCTCATATGTTTTTCCTGTAAACAGCCCATCGCCAGCGAATTCGCGGACCTGATGGAGGCCGCCGAGCAAACTTTTATCAAATTTTCCACTGTTCAGAACCTCGCCGGCCCATTTATGGCCGGAAACAAAAATGGTAGAAAATCCGCCGAAAAATTCCATACGAAAAATCGGACCGTATTTTTCCGCGATTTTCCATATGGAGAGTGTCGGGGCCTCCTTATCAATCAAAGGCATGTTACCAAGTGGGCCATACGTTTTCGGCTGCGGTACCGCAGCAATTTCGGAAGTAGACATATTTGTTTTTACAACCTTCCTTTCTCCTCGAAAAATTTAATTTTAAATAATTTTAAAATAATATTTTAGAAGATTATACCATGTATATATTACTAATATAAAGTATTTGATGAGTAAATATTCAGACAAATTTCTACAATTTTTTTATTTGTGTTTTTACGCAAAAGGCTGAAGAACAAACAAATTATTGAAAACGGTTTCAAAATATCGTATATTATAAAGGGAGTGAAGTGATATTTAAGAAGATTATGGCGTCTTCTTAAAAGTGGTTGTTGCAAGAGTAATATTTTTTAAAAATAATATTTTGAAGTATTTTTGTTTTACGAATGAAATTATAGTAGGAATGTTATACAATAAAGTATGTAGAGGTTATTATTTTTAATAGAATACTATTAAAATAAATTTCTAAATACGAGACGAGGTATAAAAATGGAAGCGAATACAACTAGGGTAGAACATGACTTTTTAGGAAAAAAGGAAATACCGGAAAATGCTTATTATGGGATTCAAACATTACGGGCTGTTGAAAATTTCCCGATTACAGGATACCGAATCCATGAGGAATTAATTAAGGCATTAGCAATGGTCAAGAAAGCAGCAGCTATTGCTAATATGAATACCAAACGCTTATACAGCGGACTTGGGGAAAAAATCGTTCAGGCAGCCGAGGAGATCATTGAAGGGAAGTGGCATGACGAGTTTATCGTCGACCCGATTCAGGGGGGGGCCGGGACATCCATGAATATGAACGCAAATGAGGTGATCGGCAATCGTGCACTTGAATTGCTGGGGCACAAAAAAGGGGATTATAAGCATTTAAGCCCAAATAGCCATGTCAATATGTCACAATCGACAAATGATGCCTTCCCAACGGCAATCCATATTGCAACACTAAATCTATTAAGCAAATTATTAGAGACAATGCAGTATATGCACAGCGTTTTCAAGGCAAAAGCAAAGCAATTTGAAACAGTAATCAAAATGGGCCGAACTCACCTTCAAGATGCTGTACCGATTCGCCTCGGTCAGGAATTTGAAGCATATTCCCGTGTGCTTGAAAGGGATATGAAGAGAATTGCTCAGTCGCGGAACCATTTATATGAGGTAAATATGGGGGCAACTGCAGTTGGAACAGGCTTAAATGCTGACCCTCAGTATATTGAAGATGTGGTAAAACAGTTGGCTGAAATCAGCGGATTGCCATTGGTCAATGCGGAGCACCTAGTGGATGCCACTCAGAATACCGATGCCTATACGGAGGTTTCTGCCGCTCTAAAAGTATGTATGATGAATATGTCTAAAATTGCTAACGACCTTCGCCTGATGGCTTCAGGACCACGGGCAGGTCTGGCTGAAATTTCACTGCCGGCACGCCAGCCAGGATCTTCCATCATGCCGGGGAAAGTAAATCCAGTTATGCCTGAGCTGATTAACCAAATTGCTTTTCAGGTGATTGGCAATGACCATACTATTTGTCTGGCATCGGAAGCAGGGCAGCTTGAGCTAAACGTAATGGAGCCGGTTTTAGTCTTCAACCTGTTGCAATCTATCAGTATCATGAACAATGGCTTCCGTTCGTTTACTGACTACTGTTTAGCTGGCATTGAAGCGAATGAAGCTAGATTAAAAGAATATGTTGAAAAGAGTGTTGGGATTATTACTGCAGTAAATCCGCATCTTGGTTATGAAGCAGCGGCAAGAATTGCAAGGGAAGCTACCCTGACCGGGAAATCGGTACGTGAGCTGTGCCTCCAGCATGATGTTTTAACTGAAGAAGAGCTGGATCAAATCCTCAATATCTATGAAATGACAAAACCGGGAATTGCCGGAGCTGCTCTTTTAGATAGGAATTAATAGACAAAAGCGAACAGTGAAGCTGTTCGCTTTTTTTAATACCGTATGTGCTAAGTTGACTATGGTTAAAAAAAACGTGCAAAAAAATTTGCACGTCA
>NZ_JBLVQN010000025.1:0-86092 GCF_058323225.1 Neobacillus sp. PVCKKU3 | reverse complement strand
TATATGCAAATGGGGGGATATAGATGAATATGACATTTCGCTGGTTTGGGCGGGGAAATGATACGGTTCAACTGGAGCATGTAAAGCAAATCCCGGGCGTAAAAGGAATTGTCTGGGGACATCATCAGAAAGCAGTCGGCGAGGTTTGGGACAAGCATGAAATCGAGTCTGAGGTCAATTATATAAGGTCCTTTGGTTTTCATACAGACGTGGTAGAAAGCGTAAATATCCACGAATCTATCAAACTTGGAAATGCTGAACGCAGCCGATATATCGAAAACTACAAACAAACGATACGTAATTTAGGTGTATTTGGTGTGAAAGTGATTTGCTATAATTTCATGCCAATCTTCGACTGGACCCGTTCTGAGCTGTTTCGGGCGTTGCCGGATGGCTCTACATCCATGTTTTATGAAAAAGAAAAGGTCGAGAACCGCGACCCACAGGAGCTTATTGAAACCTTTTCAAATTACTCAGATTTGACTCTTCCTGGATGGGAGCCTGAGAAAATCGGCAGGATAAAAGAGTTATTTGCAGCCTATCGAGAATTGACAGAGGAGGATTTATGGAACAACCTTGCTTACTTTTTACATGAAATCCTGCCTGTCGCGGAAGAGGCTGGCATCAAAATGGCGATTCATCCTGATGATCCGCCATGGTCCATCTTCGGTTTGCCAAGAATTATAACCGGGAAAGAAAGTCTTGAAAGTCTTCAGAAAATATCAGATTCCCCATCTAACGGAATAACCTTTTGTACAGGTTCGCTGGGTTCTAATTCTGATAATAATATAGTGGAACTTGCTGCTGATTTTGCGGAACGGTCTCCATTTACGCATATCCGTAACATCAAAATTTTTGACAATGGGGATTTTGCCGAGACATCCCATTTATCTTCTGATGGTTCTCTTGATATTAAAGGGGTTGTAAAAGTATTATCCGACAGTCAATACGATGGTTATGCTCGGCCTGATCATGGAAGACACATTTGGGGAGAAAAATGCAGGCCAGGTTATGGGCTGTATGACCGGGCCCTAGGGATTATGCACCTGCTCGGATTATGGGATGCCTATCAAACGGTGAAACAGGAGGGAAAATAAATGCTGCCATTACATGAGAATTTAAAAGGAAAAACGGCCGTGATCACGGGTGGAAGTGGTGTGCTTTGCTCTGAAATGGCACGGGAATTGGCACGTCAGGGAGTAAATGTAGCGATTGTCAATCGGACGCTAAAAAAGGGAGAAGCAGTCGCAGCAGAAATAAATAGTGCAGGTGGACGTGCTATTGCCGTTGCTGCTGATATTCTTGACCGTTCTTCCTTGGAACGTGCCAAGGATTCAGTAATCAATGCTTTCGGGAAGGTTGACATTTTAATAAATGGAGCAGGCGGGAACCATCCTGATGCGATAACTGATGTAGAAACATTTACAGAAGGTTCTTGTGAAAAGTCGTTTTTTGAATTAGAGGAAACTGGATTTAATAAGGTGTTCTCCAGTAATTTCACTGGTACCTTTGCAGCCTGTCAGGTTTTTGGAAAGGAACTGCTGAAACAGGATTCACCAGTGATTATCAATATTTCATCGATGAGTTCCTACTCGCCAATGACTAAAGTACCGGCCTATAGTGCTGCTAAGTCCGCCATTAACAACTTCACAATGTGGATGGCAGTCCATTTTGCTGAGACAGGACTAAGGGTGAATGCCATAGCTCCAGGATTTTTCCTTACGACTCAGAATCAGAATCTACTATTAAATGAGGATGGCTCTCATACACCAAGGTCGAAAAAAATCATCACTCACACCCCGATGAAACGTTTCGGAGAACCGAAGGATTTGCTTGGAACTTTATTGTGGCTTGTAGATGAAGAATGTTCCGGTTTCGTCACAGGGATTACGGTTCCAGTTGACGGAGGATTTATGGCCTACTCAGGTGTTTAATAAATAAAATAAAATAAAAAAGGATGATATCAAATGAAAAAGGTTCGTTGGGGTATTTTAAGTACTGCAAAGATTGCCCAAAGAGAGTTAATCCCGGCATTTGGCCGAGCGCAAAATGCGGAAGTGGCGGCTATTGCCAGCGGAAGTGGAAAAGCGGAGGAAGTAGCGGCGAAGTTTAACATTCCAAAAAGCTACGGCAGCTACGAGGAACTTCTCCAAGACCCCGAGATAGATGCTGTCTATATTCCACTGCCTAATCATTTACATAAACAATGGACGATGGAAGCCGCAAAGCATGGCAAGCATGTTCTCTGCGAAAAGCCAGCGTCGATGACTCCTGATGAAACAAGGGAAATGGCGGAGTTTTGCCGGGAGAAAAACGTGAAATTTATGGAAGCCTTTATGTATCAGTTTCATCCGCAGCATGAACGGGTCCGGGAAATTATTGCTTCAGGTGAAATCGGTGAAGTGAAATACATGCGCGCCAGCTTTTCATTTTTACTTGCCCAGCGGGAAGGGAATATCAAAATGGATAAGCAAAAAGGCGGCGGAAGTATTTATGATGTAGGCTGTTACTGTGTCCATGCGATTCGCAATGTATTGCAAACAGAACCTGTCGAAGTCCATGTTCATGCCAACATTGACCCGGACCATGGGGTGGATACTTCAGCATTTGTCTACATGAAATTAGCAAACGGAATGACTGGTTATTTTGATTGCAGCTTTGATATGACATTTAGAGCTGAGTATGAAATTATCGGAACAGAAGGAAAAATTCAAGTCCCAAGAGCATTCCGCCCAGACCATCAAGGTGGGGAAGGCTTAGTCATTGTTCAGAAGGAATTCGTTAAAAGAGAAGAAAAAATTACCGGCGATATTTATAAATTAGAGGTCGAACATATTTCAAACGTCATTTTAGAGGATGGTGATCCATCCTACACCGCAGAAAATTCAATCAATAACACAAGGGCTATTCAGGCTTGTTATGAATCCGTTAGAACTGGAAAGATTGTACAGCTGGATTCTCATGAATGATGGCAAGAATAAATAAAAGACTTGTCATCCAGTGACATAAAAAAAGCCGAGAGAATGATCTCGGCTTTTTTATATAGAACGATAGCTCTAAGTTTAATTTTTATAATACCGGCTTAGTAAATAGGAGATCCATTTACAATGTGGATGATTCCGAATATTCTCTAGCAGCCCCTTCACAATTGCCTGACTGAAGGTCGGTTCTAAAAGCTGCTGCTTTAACAGAATCAGCGATTCTTTCTCAATTGGCTCTGCTATTTCTGCGATTTTTTGTTCAAGAGTGTCTAGGATTTGTTCCTTCGTTATTTCTTCATTCATGGGCTCCATCATGTGGTGAAGCTCCATAGAAACAAATGGGACGGTGGCGTTGTTAGCCAGCAAATTTGTTTTTTCCACAAGGGAGTCAGCCAGTAACTTCAAATCTACTGGAATGCTATAGAATACAAATAAATGAGAATACATATTCATAAAGCTTTTTATCGAATACATTAAGTCATATTTTAACTCTTGGACTCTGCCCCCGTATAAACGTTCAATCATCGATAGGATCGTGTCCTCTAATAATTTGTCATAAGATCTCATTTTTTGAATGAGCTCTTTATTCAGTGTTTGCGACTGCTCCTTCATGAGTACCTTGGCAAAGTCAGAATGCTTGTGAAAAGACTGATAAACTGAATAATAAAATTCATATAAAAGCTGCTCATCGTTAGTATCTCTGACTATTCGGTCAATGTCAGTAACAACCTGCATCATAAACTGATCGATTAAAGCAATAATCAATTCGTCCTTTGACTTAAAAGACAGGTAAAAAGCTCCTTTAGATATACCGCAATGCTCAGTAATTTGCTGTACCGAAGTGGCCTCAAACCCTTGCTCCGCAAAAAGCTCCAGCGCTTTTTCCATAATTAATTGTTTTTTGATCATCTATTGACCTCGCTCCTATGGTCTTTCATTGACAAATGACTGATTGGTCATTATTATAAGGAATTGAGTGCATTAAGTCAATTTAGGGCAGGTGTAATAGTGAAAGGGTTAGTCAATTTTGTCTTGAGAAATAAATTAGCAGTTTGGTTATTGACTATCATCATTACGGTATCTGGTATTTATTCGGGTATACGAATGAAAACCGAGATGATTCCCGATATTTCCATTCCGTACTTAATGGTAACGGACGTTTATCCTGGTGCCACCCCAGAACGGGTCATGAAGGACATCTCCATGCCAATTGAAAAAGCGGCGGAGGGCCTTGATCACGTTAAAGCCGTTTATTCCAATTCCTATTCAAATATGGCGAGCATCCAGGTGGAATACGAATATGGGATCGATATGGACGAGGCGAAGCGCGAATTAAAATCGGCATTGGATTCCTTGAAATTGCCGGAAGGGGCGCAAAAACCAACGACAACGGCAATCAGCATGAACATGATGCCTGTCGTAGCGCTAAGTGTCAGCAGTTCAAAAGAGGATATTGTTGAGCTTACATCAACCGTTGAGGAAAGCTTGGTTCCTAAAATCGAGAAACTTGATGGTGTAGCATCTGCAACCATTACCGGTCAGCATATTGACGAAGTGGACCTTACCTACAATAAGGCTAAAATGGCTGAGTTAGGTTTAACAGAAGATAAAGTAAAGCAAATGATTCAAGCAAGCAACATGGCCGTTTCCTTAGGACTTTATCAGTTTAAAGAAGGGGAGCAGGCTGTTGCGATTGATGGAAAGTTCATGACGGTGGATGAACTAAATAATATGCTAATTCCTGTTACACCATCAGCTGCTAATCCATCACCGGTTGTGAAACTTGGCGATATTGCTGAGGTTAAAACAATCGGTAAGGTGCAATCGATTTCCCGAACAAACGGCAAAGACGCGATTGCTATTCAAATTGTCAAAGCTCAGCAGGCTAATACTGTTGATGTTGTTAATAAGGTAAAGAAACTAATAAAAGATGAAAAGGCCAAATATGATGGGCTTACTATCGATGTAACCCTTGACCAAGGAAAACCAATTCAGGAATCTGTGAATACGATGGTAGAAAAGGCCGTATTTGGCGGGTTGATTGCAGTTCTAATCATCCTATTATTCTTGCGTGATTTTAAATCGACGATTATCTCTATCATTTCAATACCAGTTTCGATTCTCATGGCATTGTTGATTTTAAACTGGATGGATATCACCTTGAATATCATGACGCTCGGCGCGGTAACTGTCGCGATCGGCCGGGTGATCGATGACTCAATAGTTGTCGTGGAAAATATTTATCGACGCCTGCATCTAAAGGAAGAGAAGTTAACTGGGCGCGCCTTGGTCCGCGAAGCGACTATTGAAATGTTCAAACCGATTATGTCCTCGACATTGGTAACGGTCGCCGTTTTTGCACCGCTGATTTTCGTAGGCGGTATGGTGGGTGAATTGTTCACACCGTTTGCCTTAACGATGGCATTTTCACTTGGAGCCTCATTGCTTGTGGCTATTACCATCGTGCCTGCTCTTTCGCATTTCTTGTTTAGGAAAAAATTATACAGCGAGAAGACGGCCATCCGTCATAAAGATGCCGGGGAGCTTGCCGAATGGTATAAGTGGTTTTTGGAAAAAGCACTTAACCACAAAGTCATCGCTTCTATTTTGGCCGTACTGTTATTAGCCGGAAGCTTAGCATTAACGCCACTAATTGGTTTCAGCTTCATGGGCAGCGAAGAAGATAAGGTCATCTACTTATCCTACACACCAAAAGCCGGCGAACTTCACGAGCAGACATTAGAAAATGTTAAAGCGGTCGAAGAAAAAATGCTGAAACGTAAAGATATTGATATTGTTCAAATCTCCATTACCGAAGAAGGCGACCCGCAGCGGGCCATGATGGGCGGCGGATCAAAAGGGGGATTAATGTATCTGATTTTTGATCCGGATACGAAGAACTTCCCATCCGTTAAGGAGAAGATTGAAAAGTATGTAACAGGTCTTGGCCAATCGGGAACATGGAAAAGCCAGAACTTCTCATCCATGTCGGGATCGACCAATGAAGTTAGCTATACGTTCTACAGTGAAAATTTAAATAAACTGAATGATTCAGTAAAAAAAGTCGAATCAGTTCTGAAGAAACATAAAGATTTAAAAGATGTGACTTCAACTGCCGAGGATGCTTATATCGAGTATACCTTCCGAGTTGAACAAGCTCCATTGCTAAAGTATGGGCTAACAACTGGCCAGCTTGTGATGATGTTAAATCCGCAGAAAACGAAGGATTTATTAACAACTGTTGACAAAGACGGGAAAGCTTTAGACGTCATCGTTCAGCAGGCCCAAACGGCCCAGCCGGAATCAATCGATGAGATGCTTTCTAAACAGGTACCGACGGCAGCGGGGGCAAATGTGCCGCTCTCTGAGTTAGTGACTGTCAAGAAGGGGACCACGATGAATACATTGGCGCGCAGTAAAGGCGAATACTATGCGACCGTTTCAGCAACAATTAAAGGCAAAGACCTTTCGAAAGTAACCTCTAAGGTGGGAAAAGAAATAGATAAATTGGATCTCCCTAAGGGAGTGACCGTTGGCGTTGCCGGTGTCCAAGCAGATATGACGGAAACCTTTACCCAGCTAGGAGCGGCCATGGCAGCAGCGATTGCAATCGTCTACTTCATCCTTGTTGTTACTTTCCGTGAAGGTGTTGCACCGTTTGCCATCCTATTCTCACTGCCATTTGCAGTGATTGGTTCCTTTGTAGGTTTGTTAATTGCAGGGGAAACCATTTCCGTTTCGGTCATGATGGGGCTGTTGATGCTGATCGGTATCGTTGTTACGAACGCCATCGTTTTGGTGGACCGGATTATTCATATGGAACGCGATGGCTTGAGTATGAGGAAAGCTGTTTTGGAGGCCGGAGCGACACGTCTTCGCCCAATCCTCATGACCGCCATTGCTACCATTGGCGCGTTAATCCCACTGGCACTTGGTGAAGGTGGCGGAGGATTAATCTCGAAAGGTCTTGCAATTACCGTTATCGGCGGCTTGGCAAGCTCAACGCTATTAACCCTAATCGTTGTTCCAATTGTGTACGAAGTGCTGTCTAAGTTGTTTAAGAAAAATCGTAGAGAAATAGAAGAAAATTAAAAATCTGGGCCCTGCAGGATGGAGTGAGTATCTTGCGGGGTTTTTGTTTTTAGTTCATAATTCAATGGAAATAAGATTTAATACATATTTTAATTAACGATTATTGATTCAATTAGTTTCTCTAATCGTATCTGTAGGTATAAACGGAGTGGGTATACATTTGTCTTTTTGGGGTTAAATCATAAAAAGCTGATTCTCCTAAGTGAAGAATACAGCTTTTTAGTAATGACCTATTGAGTAATATAAAGCTTAATGGTTAAAAAAAACCGTTCGTTAGCTTAAAGAGTAGTTGGTGGTTGAGATACTGGAGGAGTTAATCCAGGAAGAGCAGGAACTACTGCCCAAGCAGCAACGGTAAGTTGCTGGACTTGTAATACTTTTAAAGTCAGGTCTAGGACAATTTTTTCTCGCAAAGTATTAAAAGGTCGTTGAGGTCCTGCCATATTTGGTAAAAAGCCAAGCTCAAAGAAGTTTGCAGCAACAAGCTCACCGTACGGCTGTTCATTATACTTGACGAGATTTTGGAAGAAATATTTGTCCAAGCGAGCATCTAAGTTGGTTGTATCGTTAAGGAAATTAGCCTCCGCACTTTCAGATATACCTACAATTGGTGCATTAATGAGACTAGGACCCACAAGGTCGGTAAAGCCGCTAAATGGCACATTAGCAATTCTGTCTTGCAGTGCTCCGTTACAAGCGTTAGTAGCATATTCAATATTTTTGCGAATATTGCCTGCTACAAATAATTTCGCTCTTGTAACGTTAAAAAAGTCAGTACCGTCAATACGTGCAAATGCAACTGGAATCAGTTTAACCTGAGTTAAAAATACATTCTTTTTCACTCTTTTGATTTCAGTTGCGGAAGAAGGAAGGGAAATATTTGACTCTACAACAACTGAAGTGTTGGTTCTGCCAATACAACAGGGACTTTAATTCTCGTAACAACTGCTCCAGCAGTTACTGCCGTACCTAGATTCGTTAACGGTACTTGTTCTGCTATCTTTCTTGGAAAGTTCGATTTGTTATTTGTAAGATACTGGTGCTTATTTTGAGATTAACTTGTCGTTCTGCATACGTAGCTGCCGCAGACTGCAAAGTAAAAAGACGAAAAGGTTACTGAAAGAGCGAGTTTCAATTACTTTTCTTTTTGAACAAACCTTGATTCAAATTTTTGGGATTTCTAATTATCCGCCATTACCCGGTACAAAACTTTAAAACATTAATATTATACATTAAAAGATAAAACAAAAACCGGTATACTAAGGTGATGTAAATGATACCATACCACAAGAATAAGAAGCATATTATTTCAGCCCCTATGGTTTATGATTGGGTTAGATCATCATCCAGAATTCAAATTAAAATCCCTCTCGCAAAAAAAACCGAAATTGTAAAAACAGACACTTATCATTATCATGCAATATCCGACGGTATAAAATTGATCTATACGGATGAAGACGAATTAAAAGAATATGGAGGTAAGGGGATTTTAAGCCCCTCTGAGTTCTCTTATGTTAATCTTTTTATAAACGGGATGTTACAACCACCCCCCCTTTACAACGTTCAAAAAGGTATTCTTATGTTGAAATCCCAGGATATTCCTAAAAAAGGTGTACTGATTATTCTGCAGTTTATCATTATTTTAAAATCATGAAAAAAATTTTAAGGCAATTTTCCTAAAAACTTATAAGTGATAACAATAAAAGTAGGGAAGGTCCCTGAATTTCTCAAGGACTCCCTACTTATAAATCTAAGTTGAGACGTTGGTTGTGGAAGTTGGAGTGTAGTTGACCACTTCTAACACAACAGGTGTGTTCTGTAATATTGGATCTCCTCCGGCTGGAACAGAAAAAGCAAGGGAGCCGACACCGGTTGCTCCAGGTGTATAGGTAGAGTTTCCTTGTTGTTGTAAAACCCCATTGATATACACATTAAAGTAACTGTTATTAGTAGCTAATGTAGGAAGAGTTGTAACAGCATTTCCGTCATCTTGAAAGAAAGAAGCAGCATCAATAGTTAATGTACTGCCAGCAGCAGTTTGAGATGTAGTAACATAGAAAAATTTCTCAGGGCTAGGAACAACGTTCGTAGTAGTTGAAGCAGTGACAAGAAGTTTCATTAGTTGTAGGGCCAAAGTAAATCCTCCTTTCCTTAATTTACTATCCTTCTCAATTCTAATGTATGAGTTGTCCATGAATTTGCTTGAAGAAAACACCTAGAATTTAAACATATAATCGGAGAATTCAAAGAGTCATCACATTTTTACGTTTGTTAAGCGATTCTAGATGAACCTTAGAAATGTTCTGGTAAAAATAAACAGCCCTATGTAGGGCTGAGATTTAGTTTTCATGATTTGGCCAAATTCGACCCAAATTTAATGGAACATAAACCTTATCCCCATGGATTTGCCTATGTATAATAGGATTTGTAAAATACTTATCCAAGTTTTCCATACTTATTTCTAAACCTCCTTTACGCCTTACCCTTACATTTGCCCCTGTTAATGATGTTAATCTCCCATTCATCAAAAAATCACTCACCTTTTTATCTTAATTAAATGAGAATTTTGTTGATGCTATTCAGTATTCATAAATTTAATTTTAAGATGCTCAAAAATCGTAAATATAAATACCGTATCTTTTAACTATTTTTTCCTGTTCTTATTCAGGATTGAATTTCTGTTTAATAATAAAAGAGGAATTATTGGAACTTATGATAGTACCCCTCATCTCTTAGACGCTGGATTGCAGTTTATGTAATGTTTCGATTTTTTTAGTAGTATTTCTACGTATTTTACTTCATGGTATAATCCCTCATTTATTAAATTTGTTTGGTAGTTCATCCGCCGTCAAAAGGAAAATAACATTTAAAAAAATCATTTACTAGATTAAAAAAAGAGATTTACTATTTAATCGTCTCCGTTTTGATTATTCGTTTTGTTCAGCCTCGTAGCTTTGGATAAAGTTGGATCGTTGTTCGACCTCTTAACGTTATTGTAACAAATGGAGTTCCTCTTTCTCACCCAATTTACTGCGGACGCTTTCTCGCAAAGCCTACTTGCCTTAGAGAGCGAAAGTTAAGGAGTATGAATCTCACAAACAACACAGTGACCAGGCTGGTAATGAAGAAATTGTTATCGTCATCAATAATCAGATTAAAGGTGTAGAACAGTCTTCGGCTACTCAGGTGGCAAGCGGTAGCCGAACCGATAGTGCGGAAGGTACCAATTCAGCTATTTGAAGTTCTAATACAAAACAACTACATGCAGTTGGGGGAGACGGTCATGCAATAAACAGGGTGAGAATAGCGACCAAGAGGAAGAATAACGATCTATAGATAAGATTAAAAAAGTTTAAGATACTATTAAAAGTAAACCTGAACGCCATAATGCGTTTCAGACTGTCGACAATTTCTAATAAATTTGGGTTTACCGACAGTCTTTTTTGTTTAATTATGTTAAAACGTTTGATTTCTAAAAATTCTTCTACGGCAAAGGTTTAATGTGTATAAGATTAAAGCCCACTATTTCACTATTACTTTCTCTCATCAAAAAAATTCAGTAAGTAAATAATTTACATAAATATCGAATGATTCCCATGAAGTATCGGAATATTTTTCTTGCCTCTAACGTATAATTATTCAAAAATATTGAATTTAGAGATTATAAAGGGGAGTTAAATTTGCTGAGAATCGGAATTATTGATGATAACATTCAATTGACAAGAATGCTTCATGAGCATTTGTCAACTTTAGAAGATTTGGAAATTGTTGGTGTTGCCCATAACGGATTAGATGGAATAAATTTAATAAAAAATACACAACCCGAACTTGTTATTTTAGATTTAATTATGCCCCATTCAGATGGGCTTTATTTAATGGAGCAACTCTATATCGAAAAGATTGGAATTAAGGTATTAGTATTAACTGCTTTCGGTAAAGAAGAAATTATTAAAAAAGCTAATGATTTAGGGGCTTCCTATTTTTTGTTGAAACCATTTGAATTTGAGCAACTAGTTAATACAATTAGAGCTATTTGTTTAAAAAAAGGTTATTTAACAAAAACAATGGATTCTAATGATAAGCAAAAAATTATAATTAATTCTAATATTGATGTACAAATTACTGATGTTTTTCGTTCTCTAGGAATTCCGGTAAATATAAAAGGTTATTTATTTTTGAGAGAAGCAATTCAATTGGTGCTCTGTAACGTTGATTTATTAAGCGATTTAAACAAAATAATTTATCCTACAATCGCTAACAAGTTTCATACGACTTCAAGCCGTGTTAAAAGAGCTATAAGACACTCAATAGATGTTGGTTGGAATAGAGGTAATATAGAGCAATTAGATTTTATATTAAATAATATAAATAGCCCCTTACTCGAAAAACCGACTAACATGGAATTTGTATCATTAATTGCTGAGCACTTACGAATAAAAATAGCAAATTGACATGTTTTAACTAACTTAAAGAATTAGCTGAAAGCCCTGTTGGGTCACCTCTAGAGAATTTACAACACTTGCTCAGCAAACTTAAGCAATTATCGACAATATTCAACTACATATTCAGCAAATTAAATAAGCCTTTTGGTATAGCGTTTTTGTTAACTCAACTTGTTTTAAGTTTGTTTTTGGAGGGGGGCCTTTATTTTAATTGTAGAAACAAAAAACGGAGAACAACAACTAATTCTCCGGCTTTTTGCAATCTAATATTATTTTTAAGGCTTCAATAAGGCCGGGAAGTTTTTCATAATTTGATTGATCGGTGTTCTTTAGGATATCATTAATCCTGTTTTGGATTCTAGTTTCTGCTTCCTCAATAGTAAACAGAACAAAAATCTCCATAGTTCACCTCTGAGTTTACTTTAATGTATGATCTAAACAGATAAAGATTATATATTTAAATCATTAATATAGAAAAGTGTATTCTATAAAAATAAACTATATGGAAATAATTATATCATTTGCGAGGTGTCCAAAGAGCAATAAGAAATAAGATACTAAATCTAAACAATATTATCAAATTTGTGGTAAATAACCCTTGATTCCCCATCCGTTATTGACTGTTTTTTTTATAAACGTAATACTCCAAGTTAAGGCATACTATAATGTTAGCAATCAATGTTTAAAGGAGACTTATCATAATTGAAGAAAGTAACTTTCTCAGAATCTAAGATATAATAATGTAGATTTTCTTAGGGGGGATCCTTCTGATATTGTATCTAGTCATTATCATCCGGGTATCACTGAACAAACGCTTGATTGTTTGAAAACCCTTGTCTGGCAGCAGTTGATTGACGTTAGGACCTACGCTTTTGAAGGGCGCTGAATTTGGGTTGGTTTCCGCTATCCTTTCTACCGCCTCAATTGGGGGCAGACGCTCATCTGCTTCAGGAGTTGAATAGAACTGCCAACTCTTCAGAACCGGTACCAAATTACGCAAATCCTAACCGATATTGGGGTAGGCTAGTGTTAATGGGATGCGTTCGAATGCGGAAAAAATTGCAGATGCCAAAGTTGTCACCCCCACGTGAAGCTCAAAATAGATCAATATGTTTAGCAACATTGGCATGAATTAAATGACCGTTTGCATTGACCTACTCCAACTCAAACAGATTGTCAATCATTAGACCTAATGACTGGGATAATTTACTTAGCCCCCCGCCTAGAGTATATCTGGAGATACCCGTTGAGGGGGCAGAGGTCAGATGGCGCTGCCAATCCTACGGACCCAAGTGCCTCTTTTATTTCTGAATCTCGATTTCCAGTCTGAACCGTGACAATCCCGTTTTTGTGGTCCACTTCCCCCTGCTTCATCTCACTTACGTCAATAACAATACCTGCGTTCACTACCGACAAACCTTCGTAACTATGGTGGCCAGAACGTATGCGAATCGGCACATCCCAATAACGTGCCCAGCGTACGGCCTGTATCACATCCTTTGTTTCTTGCGCAAAGACAATGAATAATGGAAACTTATTAAAGAAGGTGGTGAACCCTTGGTGTGCCGAGTCATATTGTGGGTTCCCAGGTCCAGGTACCACTAGACGTCCTATCAGTTCAGGTTCTTTATCAAATCCCATTTAAACATTCCCCCTTACACAATTACTTTCGTTCCTAATGATATGAAATAAAAATGAGAATAATTACATAACTATCAAAATAAAATGATGAAATGGGATTCAGAAATTTCTGAATTTGTATGATTTCGGCATTTTATAATGAGTTGGATTATTTCATTTTTATAGTTAGGGTTAGACGATTGTAGATGTTAAAAGCATAGTTGCCAATAACATGGTGATTCTTAGCCAACTTTGCTCTAATTACCGTAACAACCCCAACTCCTTGTGGCTACCAGGGCTCCTCACATTATTACTGAGTATGTACTCCTAAACTGATTTCCTCCAATTTACAAAGAATTTCATGTCTAATAATAAACCGAATTGATTTTTACCTTAAGTTACGAAATGCAAACTTTAAAGGGAAGTTGGAATGGGAGAGTTCCTTGTTCTAAAACGGCCGGCGGCTAAGGCACTGGAATGATAATGAACGATACGAAATGAATTTTAAATAATCGTGTCCGGTTCTATTAAATCACAGCAAAAATCCTATCACTAGTGAACAATTAGATTTGTTACATCTCCTTCGATAAAGAGGAGCAGAATTATTCTTCACCCATTTCCCTTCGCACCTGGCCAGCGATTATTGGTTGAAAGATAGGTGGAAATCTTTAAGGTTCTGTAATGACGGTAGCCATGATTGAACGTCTTACCCACTAGGTCAACTTGACAACATGAGTGGGGACTCATTTCGATTAAAGCAAATGAAGTAATGGATGGAAAAGAAAAAATAGTGTAATAGTGATGGTTAACTGAATAAGAATATATTAATGGGTGATTGGCATTGACCAATTACTAGGTCAGAAGAAAATATCTCTAAGACAGGTTATCGACAGTATTTCTTAAATGGAGTAAAGACTGCATATAGTACTAAGTTACGAGGTGTTACTATTGAAAATAATTGAAACTTCTTTACCAGGAATTAAAATAGTTGAACCTAAAGTATTTGGGGATCATCGCGGCTGGTTTATGGAAACGTACAGTGAAACTGTGTTTGAAAAAGCAGGAGTTGTAATAAAGTTTGTTCAAGATAATCAATCATTTTCTGCGACAAAGGGGACATTAAGAGGATTGCATTATCAATTAAATCCCAAAGTACAAACAAAACTTATTCGATGTACTAAAGGATCTATATTTGACGTTGCAGTAGATATACGTAAGGGAAGTCCTACATTTGGGCAGTGGTTTGGAATTGAGTTAAGTGCTGAGAACAAAAAACAATTATTAATTCCAAAGGGATTTGCTCACGGGTTTATGACTTTTACAGATGATGTCGAAGTTCAATATAAAGTAGACGAAACCTATGCTCCTGATTGTGAACGTGGGATTATTTGGAATGACCCTTCAATTAGAATCGAGTGGCCAATGGATATCATACCTATTTTGTCAGAAAAGGATCAGAAAGCACCTTTATTAAATGAAGCCGATAATAATTTTGTATATGGGGAATAAAAGATGAAAATTTTAGTAACAGGTTATACAGGTCAGCTTGGTTATGATGTTGTACATGAAGGTCAGAGTCGAGGGTTTGAGATGATTGGTGTAGGATCAAAGGATTTAAATATTACTGATGAGCGTGCTGTTAATGATTATCTAAAAATACTGAATCCTGACGCCATCATTCATTGTGCGGCTTATACTGCCGTTGATAAAGCTGAAGACGATAAAGAAAATTGTTGGAACGTAAACGTTAATGGAACAAAGTACTTAGCAAAAGTTGCAAAAGAAATAAATGCTAGGCTTATGTTTATTAGTACTGATTATGTCTTTGAAGGGAAGGGAGAACTTCCTTTTATTGAAACTGATAGACCAAATCCAGTTGGGTATTACGGACTAACGAAATACGAAGCGGAGCAGGTTGTACAATCGCTTTTATCAGAATGGTTTATTGTTCGTATATCATGGGTATTTGGTTTAAATGGAAATAACTTCGTTAAAACAATGCTGCGCTTGGCTGAAACCCGTGAAGAGTTAAATGTTGTTGGTGATCAAATTGGTTCTCCAACAAATACGAGGGACTTATCACGACTATTATTAGATATGATTCAGTCAAGTAAATACGGAATTTATCATGCTACAAACGAAGGCTTTTGCAGTTGGGCAAAGTTTGCAAAGGAAATTTTCCGAATAGCGGGGAAAACAACAAAAATAAACCCCATTACTACTGAAGAGTATCCTACTAGAGCAATACGTCCAAAAAACTCACGTCTGTCAAAACAAAAAATAATTGAAAATGGTTTTGAACCATTACCGCACTGGAAATTTTCATTAAAAACATATATAAATGCATTGCAATATGAGGTGAAATAATGGCACAGAAAAAAATCATTGTAACAGGTGGGGCAGGTTTTATCGGAGGAAACTTTGTTCAATTTATATTGAACAAATACCCTGATTATTATATTTATAATCTTGATTTATTAACTTATGCTGGTGACTTAACCAAACACCGTAATCTCGATAAGAATAATAATTACTCTTTCGTAAAGGCAGATATTGCCGACCGAAAGACGATTATCAAACTATTTGAAAAAGAGAAGTTTGACTATGTTGTCCACTTTGCAGCAGAAAGCCATGTTGACCGTTCTATAACGGACCCAGAAATATTTGTCCGAACGAACGTTTTGGGAACGCAGGTATTACTGGATGTCTCTAGAAAAATCGATGTTACAAAATTTGTCCATGTTTCTACTGATGAAGTATATGGAGAATTAGAATTTGACCCAACTACTTACTTTACGGAAGAAACTCCATTGCGTCCAAACAGTCCATATAGCGCTAGTAAAGCATCATCGGATTTATTGGTAAGGGCTTATCACGAAACATATGGACTTCCAATGAATATAACTCGTTGTTCTAATAATTATGGGCCATATCATTTTCCGGAGAAACTGATACCTCTAACGATTTCTCGTGTATTAAATAATGAAAAGGTACCGGTATATGGGGACGGGAAAAATGTCCGAGATTGGTTGCATGTATTCGATCATTGTGCAGCCATAGACTTAGTTTTACATGAAGGAGTAAACGGTGAAGTTTATAATGTAGGGGGTCATAACGAGCGGACCAATCTAGAGGTAGTAAAAACCATAATTAAAACTTTAGGCAAATCGGAGGATTTAGTCGAATTCGTAGCAGATCGTTTAGGACATGATAAGCGCTACGCTATTGACCCTGCTAAATTGGTGAATTTAGGTTGGAAACCTACTTACACTTTTGAAACTGGCATTGCTCAAACGATTCAATGGTATTTAGATAACAAATGGTGGTGGGAGGAGATTATTAGTGGGGAGTACCAGAATTATTTTAACAGGCGGTATAATATGAAATAATTTCCTTTTAATTTCACTTATATATGTGTAATGGGCAGGGAACTTGCTTATGGAATAGAAATAATTCCTATTTCCTCAATTTCCATAATCATTCGCATTTGCGTGGACAAATCCTAATGGGTTCCCATTCGGGGGCAAAGTTTTAGAGGCCTTCCCATAAGTATAATTTTAGGAGCAGCCCTTTTTATGTATGGTTTATTAAATTAGTCTGTAGATTTCCTCTCCAAGCTCTCGCTTGCTGCGGGAGTGCAGGGGAGCCTCGGAACGTTCGCTCCTGCGGGGTCTCCCCTGACCCAAACTGCCGCATGAGTCGAGCGCCTTCAAATCAATTAATTAGGAATAAAAAATTTTGATCAAAAAATAACAAAATATAATGAGTTACCACAAAAACAAAAATCCCTGATTGGTTTTCTTATGTACTGTATTAGACCAGGACTGGACAATGGTTTTGGAACTAATAAGATTAAAGAAATAGTGGAGAAAAATCCAGAGCCTAATATTATAGCAAAATCCCTTGGCATATTTTTGTTTAAATAAATGATTTTGAAGAATGTCTTTTTCTTTCAATAATGTTTTGCACTCCATATAATATAAAAGTTTTATAGAAGAAAAAAAGGAAAAATTGAAAGTTATTTAACCTGACCAGTTTAGCAACTTTTAGTATTTCCATCATCCTAATAAGGACAAAAGCGAATAAGGCATTAAAAGAAGCATTAATTGTTAGGAATTTAAAAAAATTACCATAAGTCCATTTTAGTATCCACATGGAAATAACTAAAAAAGGGCCAATATTAAAAGGGAATTCTCCAGATAGATAAGAATTAGGCTTATTAAAAAACACCCACCATTTACGTTTTTTTCCAATTTGAACATTGATTATTTCAAAAATAACAATAAGAAATGAAGCTGGAAAAAATCTTTTTATATTATTCCATCCTAAAAATAGTAATGATAACCATGAAAATAAAACCATTGCAATATTTATTAACCGTTGTATTTTGAGTGACATTTTATTTCCTCCTTGTTCATAGAATATCCTCTGTCTTTTTTGTTATTCAATTAAGGTAGGCTAAATCGCTTTAGAATCAAATTGCCGAATTCCTTTGTAATGCAGTCTTTGGTTTAATAAATTATCAGGGTTATTACTCATGGTCGTTGTAGTGGTAAGTCCTTTTGACATTCCAACTAAATTCAAATTTCTGCTTTACTTTGCAATTTGTTTTTTCAACGTCGAGCAAATTATTTTTGTAAATATCTTATATAACGAACTATAATTATTCTGGGGAGAGTGATAAGATGGCGAAAAATTTGAAGGAAGAGAGTAGAAAATTCATAAAAGATTCCTTGGGTATAAAAAAATCAACTTCAAAGATAAACTGTAAAAATTGTCACTTTCGTCCTGTTGATAACATTTGCAACAAACATTCTATTAAAACTGATAATAATGATGCGTGTGTTCATTTTAAAAGAGATATTAAATTTAAGTTTGTAAATGGCGGCGGAGTGTCACCCAGATAATGAAATGGGCTGTTTTTTTATTAGCGAATTAATTTCCATGTATAATAGTTACACAGGGCCTTTATGGAATATGTTGTAAAAAACAAATTTACTGAAAGATACTTTGACTAGGGGAGAATAGCTGAGATTTTCCCATCTGAAATTTACCTTATAACGTACAATGTTATTAAAATTATTTTATAGTCATGATTTTGGTAACATTAAAACTCTTTTCACAACATATGAAAATCAGGGAAGACCAATTAAAACAGTTTTTTCAATTTTTTCGTACTTGCTAAAACTATTTGTAATTCGTACTTTTTTGAATAGAATGAATAAACGAATCTTATTTCATGGTAGGGGGGAGAAGGAACTTTGTTAAACCAATTGATTGAAGAATATGATCGGATCAGTGACATATATACACAGCAGATTAATGAGCAATGGCTGCTGTATAGAGAAAAGGAACAGGATCTTCAATTGCTAAACAATGTAGGCTTAAACATTCAAAGTCAAAAGTCTCAAAGGGCAAAACTTATTCAGGGGCTTGATGCAATACAGAAAGATATTTCGAATTTGGAAATATCCAAAAAGAAAAAGTTGAATACTCTAAGTGAAATGATTGAAAACGAATATAAAAAAGTTTTTCAAATTAACATTGAAAAAATATTAATTTTCACTCAAAAATTAAAAGATACTAAGCGGGAATATTTATTGGGACTTGCAGAATATCATACACTAAATGATGAAATATCTAGAACTTTTAATGAACTTAACAAAAGGTTTCCCTTAACCATTCAAAAACCAGATCTTGATGCCGATTTTTCAGCTTACAAGGGAATGGACAAGAGTTTTAGAATTTTTGAGCCTGAGGTGTTAAAGGCTTATCATCACGGTATTGTTCATCAGTAGTCCATTTTCTATATAATTTTATCTTTTATTCAAAAACCTGCTTTAAACTAGATTCTTTGTTGAGCATGGGAAGGGGCTTGCTCGTTTTATTTTCGTTTTATACCCATTCCTAAAAATATACTGAGGGAAAATGTTTGGAATGCAGATAACAACAAAAGACCACCATTCGAAGATTTAAATGAATAGTAAACAAGTCGTATACAAGTATTTTTATTATCAATTCTTTTTTGAAAGATAATGAACGTATTTATAAAAGCCCACCAAGATAATAAATAGTATCGGGTAAATTATTATTGAATACCAATACTTCCATCCGTTATAGTAAAACGTTCCACTCCATAAAAAAAGTAATTCGTATATATATGCAAAAATTGACCAACCAAAAATATATATAGATTTACTGAAAATTTTCTTTTTAAAAGGAAAGTAATTTAAAAATACAATATTTACTGGTGGATAGACACCAAAGATATAAATTGACGACCTCCATTGAAACCCCTCTTGAAAATAACCATACAGATGATATTTAAAGTCGAGAATAACATTTGTCATCATTTCTAAATAAAGTGAAAACAAAGTTGTAGTTAATATTTCAATACCAGAAATACGTTTCGGAATAAAGATAGCAACTGATACAAACACAATTACTGAAAGTATGAGAAAAATCACTATTATTTTCCCCTGACGACTTTGAATTTTATATCTTTATTTATAATAACCTTATTTTTTGATTTATATTATAGTCCACCCTTTGCCTTGTTTAACTATCCTGCCAACATATAAAAGCACAGCTTGTCATTTGTGTATAAATATAAGTATCTATACAGCTTCGCTTTGAGTAATAATATACAAAATGATTAATAAACTTACTGCCAAAACATACATCATTTAAATGCCAAAAACAGTTTTCTTTTTATGTATAAGTGTTATTCTTGAAGAAGTTTTGCACATTGAAAATAATTTAAAGGCCATTTCATAAAAAGACTTTTTTCTCTAATGGTTTGGAAAGAGTTATTTCCTATGGTAACAAGTCTGGAGCATTTTAGGAATGGTGTTTTATTTCATGGAGGTCTGCTCCAGATCTTGTCTTAATAGTTATCACACCTCAGTACATCATCATTTTATTGTTGTACACTTGTTTCAAAATGGCTTTTTGAGATGTGCTTATATATTACATTATCCAAAATTTTATAATGTTATAACTTTATCTAAAAATAAACAATTATTTTAAAAATTTTCGTTTTGCACTTAAGAACATGACTTAGATAAATTCATAGTAATGTGTAGTATTGACCAATATAGAATAGTACTATCCTAGGGGCCGTAGTGATAATGCAATACCTAGGTTATTTACACAAGGGCACTATTATAATTAAGCAGGATGGTTAAAATTTGCCAAAAGAGTAACTAGTTTCACTTTAAAATGAGGTCGTGTGAAACGAAATACACTCCGCTTTATTGGAGTATTATCTGGAAATTACTTATGAGAAATAGTCTCCAAAACTTTATTGAATAAATGGAGTTGTTTGTTTAATTGATATACTGTTTTTCTTGTAAATAAAGAATTATTTTTTCGGTACATTCCTCAATAGTCATTTTATCCGTTTCAATAACCAGTTCCGGTTTTTTCGGTTCCTCATAGGGATCATCGATGCCTGTAAACCCTTTAATTTCTCCAGCCCTTGCTTTTTTATATAGCCCCTTTGGGTCTCTTTTTTCACATTCAGTTAGCTCACATTTCACATAAATCTCGATAAATTCATGTTCCTCAAACAAATTTCTTACGCTTTCTCTGTCAGAAATGAAGGGAGAAATAAAAGTAGTTAACAAGATGTGTCCGGCATCTACAAACAGTTTAGCGACTTCCCCGATTCTTCTGATGTTTTCTGTTCGATCCGATTTTGTAAAGCCTAAGTCTTTATTTAGTCCAAAACGAACGTTATCCCCATCCAGGTGATAAGTTTTAATATTTTCTTGAAACAACCTGGATTCCACTTCTGCAGCTAAAGTAGATTTTCCGGAGCCGGAAAGACCAGTAAACCATAATACAGCACTTTTATGGCCATATTTTTGCCCACGAAGATTTTTGGAAACTTTACCATGATGCCAGGTTATATTTTTGGAGCGCATTTAAATCAATCCTTTCAAAGCATTATGGAATCCATATAAAATATACGATAAAAATGGTGGCGGCCATGACGATTAAATTTAAGGGAATGCCTACCTTTAGATAATCTTTGAAACTGTAACCACCAGGACTGTATACAATCATGTTTGTTTGATAACCTATTGGCGTTGAAAAACTTGCGGAGGCAGCAATTGCAACAACTATGGCTAAAGCCAAAGGGTCAACTAATGTTTTAGTTGCAAGTTCCATCGCAATCGGAAACATCATAACAGCAGCTGCATTATTGGTAATGATTTCAGTTAGAACATTTGTCGCTAAATAAACAACAATTAAAACAAAAAGCGACCCATGTAATGGATGAATGATGGACAATAACACATCAGCAACCCACTCTGCAGTACCAGATTTTATTAAAGCTGAACCGATGCCAAACGATGAACCCACTAGCAACAAAACATTAAAATCAATATAGTCCTTCGCTTCCTTGGGAGTGATTACTTTGAGAAAGAACAGCAGAACAACTGCTACGGCAGCAGCCTTTAACATAGACAAAAAACCGGTTGAAACGAAGATAATAAGAGTGACTAAAATAATTAGGGAAATCCAAGATTTGAATCTAGTTAGTGAAGGTAAAATGTCATAATCGGTGTCAGCATTTACAACAAAAAAATCATGTGAATAATCTCTTTTCGGAAAATCATCACCTGTTATCATTAGAAGGATATCGCCAGGCTTTAAGATGATATCTCCAATTTTGCTCTCAATTCTTTCTTTTTTACGGTGAACGGCAATAACAGCTGCATTGTATCTTCCACGAAAATTTGTTTCCCTGATTTTTTTGTTGATCAGGGAAGAATGCTGGCTAACCAAAGCTTCTACTATTTTGGTTTTCTTATTTTTTATTTGCTCTAGAATGGATCCGGTTTCCGTGACCAGTTCTAACCCTTTTTGGTTTTGAAGTTCAACAATAGTAGAGAGCATACCCGCAAATATTAGGCGGTCACCAGCTTTAATCATTGTTGAACTAGTGACTGGTGTATGCATTTGTTGGTCACGAATAATTCCAATCAAATACAGACCATTCAGATTTCTTAAGTTGGCTTCTTTAATTGTTCGATTTATAAATAAATATTGGTCGGTAACCTTCATCTCTCCAAAGTATTTCCTGGTGTTTTCTATCATGTCTTGTTTCTTTATTTGATGATTTGGAAGCAACTTAAATCCAATCGTAGAAAGGTAGAGGATCCCTAATATTGTTATGGGTACCCCGACAATCCCAAGTTGGAAAAATGAGAACCCAGGTAGATGGTAATCAATTAATAGTCCATGTACGACCAAGTTCGTTGAAGTACCGATAATGGTAATCGTCCCGCCTAGAATAGTCGCATAAGATAGTGGAATTAAAAATTTTGAAGGAGCAATGTTATACTTTTCACACCATTTTTTTATTATGGGAGTAAATGTGACAACAATAGGGGTATTGTTTAAAAAAGCGGAAATAGCAGCAATTGGAATTAATATTTTTGGCAGTGTCTTTCTAATACTTTGATTTCTATTTAACAATTTATGAATAAATATATTGGTAAGATCACTTTTTTGAATACCTCCAGCGATGATAAAAAATAACGCAATTGTCAAAACACCTTCGTTCGAAAAGCCTTTAAATGCATCCTCAGTCGTTATATTTCCAGCTGCTAAGAATACAATCAGAGTAATAAATACGATTATTTCCGGCCTCTCCATTTCCAGAATCAAGCACCCAATCATTAGGCTTATACAAAAAAGGACAAAAGCAATTTCCCACGTCATACCCGTTTATCCCCTTTAGTGGAAGAGGGAACATCATGGTTCATTTTGGCTCAATCCTTCCATTAGCACTTTGACAACTTCCGGGCGGGAAAATTCTTTTGGAGGATACTCTCCATTTCGCAGCATTTCACGAACCTTCGTTCCACTCAAATAAAGATGTGAATCCTTCCCATGTGGACAAGTTTTTGAAGTGCCCATGCTTTCACAAACAGTACAGTAAAATGAATGTTCAAACTTTAAAATGTGAATACCAATCTCCTCTTTTGAGAAACGTTCAAATATCTTTTGGGCATCATAGGTCCCATAATAATCACCAACACCGGCATGATCCCTGCCTACTATAAAATGAGTACAGCCATAATTTTTTCTAACAAGAGCGTGTAACACAGCTTCTCTTGGACCCGCATACCTCATTGCAGCTGGATAAACAGAAAGCATTACCCGATCCTTCGGATAATATTGCTTTATAAGTGTTTCATAACTGTTCATTCGGATGTCTGCAGGAATATCATCTTTTTTTGTTTCACCGACTAATGGATGAATTAATAAACCATCCACCATCTCGAGAGCAATCTTCTGAATATATTCATGTGCCCTATGGATGGGATTACGTGTTTGAAATCCCACAGTTGTTTGCCATCCTCTTTCTTTAATTGCCTTTCTAATCTCCTCCGGGTCTTTATAATAGTAATCAAAAGGAGAGTGAGAAGGACGTCTAATCATAAAAATAGGCCCTGACAAATAAGTATCTCCTTTTTTAAAAAGCTTTTGGACCCCAGGGTGATTGACATTTGTAGTCCCATAAATATGCTTTGCTTCAAGTTGTTTATCAAAATTGAATTTTTCCTCCAAAACTAGAATTCCGTATAGAATTCCGTCTGGACCTATTAAACCAATCTCATTTCCTGTTTCCAATTGTGAAGCCTCTTCATTTGTTACATCAAGGGTTATAGGAATTGGCCAGACAGTTCCATCACCTAGCCTCATGTTTTTTAGAACACTTTGATAGTCCTTTTCATTCATAAACCCTGTTAGTGGGCTATAAGCGCCTGTTGCAATTAGCTCGAGATCCGATAGTGTCCATGCATTAATCTTAATGGCTGGTAAATGATCATATAATTTTTGAAAATGTTTTATCTGCTTTTGGTTAGCCATTCTGTGTATTAAAGTTCCGCCATGTGGAGGTATCATGTTTGTTTTTACACTCCTTTTCTGTTTAGGATAGATAATTAATTTTATGTAGGATAGCCAGGAATGGAAACGGCAAATAAAAAAACAAGCACCTGTCCAGTTAAAGCACGGTGTTAATAAGAAATTTTTTTGTAATACAAGATATTTGTACAAGCAGAAACAACCTGTCTTTATAAAATATATCTTAAGAAGGTGAGGTGTTCTTATGTGTTTTTGTCATGAAATAAATAAACGGTACACATCCCAAGACTTGTATAAAGGTGGTCCTATTCAGTCGCCTATTTGGAAAAACGTGAAACGGGTTTCCCCTCAGACGAACACTAAAGCAGTCAGACCGTTGACAACAAAGTACAGTAAAAAAGTAAAGTAATTGTACTAGCGATAGAATGGAATGGAGGTGTATTTTATGTGTTCATGTCATGAATATGGAAAACGATTTTCTACAAATGGGGTTTATTACGGTAGGGAAAGCAAGCCAGCCTTTAGACGATACGTAAAACCTGAGGTACAGCGAAATATGGTGAAAATGCCAACGACGCCCAATAAGAAGTACGGAAAAAGCTAATAACAAAGGAAAAAAGTGATTGCCTAATGGTTAATCGCTTTTTTTATGAGTTTAATAGATAAGCCTATAGCAACAAAGAAATTGCAGCATACCGTAAATTAGAGCAAAAAAATCAGCAAACTAGTTTTTTAAAAATTTTAAGATAGATAGGTGGTGAATCCATGAAAGTAATGACAATTTTAGGGACGCGGCCTGAAATCATTCGATTAAGCTTGATTATTAAAAAATTGGATCAACTTGCTAAAAAACATCTTCTTGTACACACAGGTCAAAATTTCACTTCCACTTTAAATGATGTATTTTTTCAAGAATTAAAGATCCGCAAACCAGATTATCTGTTTTCTAATCAGCAACACAGCTTGGGGCAGCAATTGGCCATTATGTATCAAGGGCTAGAGAAGATTTTCTTAAAGGAAAAGCCCGATAAAGTTCTAGTGCTTGGGGATACCAACAGCGGTTTAAGTGCCATTTTGGCTGAACGGATGGGCATTCCGGTCTTTCATATGGAAGCTGGAAACAGATGCTTTGATTTAGAGGTACCAGAAGAAAAAAATCGCCGCGTGATTGATGCAATTGCCAGCTTTAATCTGCCCTATACTCCCAGAAGCAAAGAGAATTTAATGAAGGAAGGGATTCCGCATAACCGTATTTATGTTTCAGGAAATCCAATTTTTGAAGTCTTGGAACAATACAAAGCTGACATCGAGAGGAGCAATATCCTTAATGATTTAAAACTGGCAAAGGAGAACTATTTTTTGGTTACTGCCCATCGAGCAGAAAACGTGGATTATGAAAGTCGTCTTCTTGAAATCATGAAAGGGATTAACATGGTGGCAGAGACTTACCAAAAAAGAGTCATTTGCAGTATCCATCCCCGTACAAAATCCCGTTTGGAGAATAGTTCCTCCCTATTGATTCACCCGTTGGTTGAGTTCCATGAGCCCTTTGGATTCTTTGATTTCGTCAAGCTTGAGAAAAATGCCTTATGTGTATTGACCGACAGCGGGACTGTACAGGAGGAATGCTGTTTGTTTCATGTACCGACTGTAACGATTAGGAAAACAACAGAGCGGCCGGAAACGATTGAATGCGGCAGCAATATCCTATCAGGAATTGACGCAAATCAGATTGTCAATAGCGTGAATGTCATGGTTAATCAGCAAAAGCAATGGCCTTATCCGGAAGGATACGACGATAAAAATGTCTCAGACAAAGTAATAAAGATATTGTTAGGAGGACTGCAAGTTGTTTGAAAATAAAACGATTTTGATTACAGGGGGGACAGGCTCTTGGGGATATGAGCTTGTCAGGCAGTTATTGTTGCACAATCCAAAAGAAATACGTATATTTTCCAGAAATGAGTCCAATCAATTCACGATGAAACAAGAGTTTGATAACAACCCTAAGCTTCGTTTTATCATTGGCGATATAAAGGAAAAGGAGGCATTAACAGAGGCCTGCAAAGGGGTCCAGTATGTTTACCATTTAGCCGCATTGAAGCACGTTCCTGTCTGTGAAGATCAGCCAATTGAAGCATTAAAAACAAATGTAATTGGAACACAGAATGTAATTGATGCAGCTACTCAATGCCAGGTGAAAAAAGTAGTGTATATATCCACTGATAAAGCTTCGAACCCCTCCAATTTTTATGGGTTGTCCAAAGCGATGGGGGAGAGATTGATTATCCATGCCAATACGCTTAATACAAATACAAAGTTTGTTTGTATCCGAGGAGGAAATGTTTTAGGGACAAATGGCAGTGTCATTCATGTGTTCAAAAAGCACATCCAAGAGAAGGGGAAAATCGGAATTACCGATTTGGAAATGACACGATTTTTCTTAACGATTGAAGAAGCTATCAAACTGGTTTTTAAAGCAACATTTGAAAGCATCGGTGGAGAGACTTTTGTTATGAAAATGCCAACCTGTAAAATTATCGATCTGGCCCATGTTTTAATAGAAGCTTCGAATAAAGAAAATATTCAAATTGAAATTCTGGGTATTCGTCCAGGAGAAAAAATCCATGAATTACTTCTCTCAGAATATGAAAGTACAACGACAATCGTCTATGATGATGAATATTTTGTGATTTTACCTCCAATTTACATTAAAGGGCTGAAAGAAAACTATTCGAATTATAAGCCGGTGAATATAAAGAGTTACCATTCCAACACAGATTTAATGAGTCGGGATGAGATAAAAGAAATATTAACGAGAGGGGGGTTTATTTAAATGAAACTATTAATCCTTGGTGGAAAAGGGATGGCGGGACACATGATGGTTGAATATTTTAAACAAAAAAAACAGTTTGATTTATTTTACACATCCAGAGATCCAAACGAAAAGGGAGGTATATTTCTTGATGTAACCAATTCATTTCAGTTGGAAGAAATAGTGGAATCAATCAAGCCAGACGTAACCATCAACTGTATCGGAATATTGAATGAAAATGCCACCAATAACACGAAACTTGCATTTCAAGTAAACAGTGTCTTGCCTCACCAAATCGTTAAACTAATGGAACGTCACCAAGGGAAACTTATTCAAATCAGTACAGATTGTGTTTTTTCAGGTTTAAAAGGTGATTATACAGAAGAAAACCTCCCAGATGGAACCTCAATATATGCTCAATCTAAACAATTAGGGGAAATTACAAGTAATAAGCATTTGACCATTCGCACGTCCATAATTGGGCCTGAATTAAAAAAGGACGGAATTGGTTTGTTTCTTTGGTTTATGAACCAAACAGGAAAAATAAAAGGGTATGAAAAAGTCTTCTGGAATGGAGTTACTACACTTGAATTGGCGAAGGCAGTTGAAAAAATGATTCAACATCAAGTTACTGGTTTGTACCATCTGGGGTCGGAAACAAAAATATCCAAATATTCGTTATTAAAATTAATCCAAGAGATATTTGAAAAAAAAGATGTTGAAATTATTTCAGATTCCGAAATCTGCCTTGATCGAACCATTAAAAATACGAGAACCGATTTTCAATATCGAATTCCTTATTATGAAGATATGCTAAAGGAATTAAGGGATTGGATGAGAAAAACAACAGCATAAAAAAAACTTAGCCCGCTACTTAATTGGGCTAAGTTTTTTTTGCTCGTAACTTTTCCTATACTGAAATGGAAACATCCTTCAGAATCTCTTTCCAGTAGTGATCATTTCCATTCCACTTTTCCTGATTAGGCAGTTCAAGGGAGCAGACCTTTTCCAAAGGCCAATTACACTCTGTCATGGTGGTCACATCAGTATGATTTATAAGGAGAAGCTTGAAATCATTTTTAACCATTTGCGACAAAATGGATTCAAGTTCTTGGACTTCTTTAAAGCTACCTTCGGTTCTGATAAACAAGATCCGATTGCTAGTTTCCATTTTCTCCAAAAATCGCTGCACACGTCTGTCATATTTTTCTTTAACCTCTGGATAAGCAGTTAAATTGGTTGGAGTGTTTTTGTCCGTTTTAAAATCATGATTAAACACGATTTGATAGGCATAATCAATGACAAAGAAATCTTTTTCCAAAGCTTGTCCAATTACTTCTAAATTGGGCAGTTCCATAAAGCCGGAAAATCGACTTTGCAATAGGCGGTTAACATGCGGCAAGGAATTTGAGCCAACCCAGTCAAGCACTCCCGCAAAGGGCCTTAAATTAAATTTCCTAAGTTGAAGGGATGCCAAGCAAAGATTACCCAAACTATAAATGGCATCGTAATTCCCTTTAACAGCATTAGCCCTTAAGGCTGGTCATCAACTTAGGTTATCCCTTAATATTTTCATTATTTAGGGAAGCATCATAAGTCTCTTGCAACCCTTGAAAAGTATTAATTTGTGGCTTCCATTGCAACAAACGGAGGGCTTTCTTATTATCCAAGCAGCTGTGTTTAATATCTCCTTTTCTTGGGCTAGTTTGGATAGCTTTAATATCGGCACCGTGAATTTCAGTCAGTATTTTCAACAATTGGTTTACAGAGGTAGGGTGGGAAGTACTGATTTGAATGATTTCCTGATCGCCTCTTTCTACTGCTGCTAAATTGGCTCGTACTACATCTTTGACGTAAATAAAATCCCGTGTTTGTTCCCCGTCACCATGAATACTTAAGGGCAAACCTTTTTTGATTCTATCTAAAAAGATTGCAACCACTCCGCCTTCTCCTTTTGGGGTTTGTCTTGGTCCATATACGTTGCCATACCTCAGAATTGTATAAGAGAGACCATAAAGCTGGTAGAACATCTGAATATATAATTCAGCTGAAAATTTGGATAAACCGTAATAAGAAATAGGATTGGCAATGTCCTTTTCAGAAATGAGGGTTTTCTGCAGATTTCCGTACACCCCGGAAGTGGAAGCAAAGATGAATTTTCTAACACCTGCTTCCCGGCATGCCTCTAACATATTGATGGTTCCATTAATATTTACATTGGCATCATACATTGGATCAAGAATTGAACGGCCAACATCTGCCTGTGCAGCCAAATGAAAAACGACGTCGGGTTTTTCATCAAGAATAATTTGGCGGGCATTTTTCCCGCATAAGTCTTCCGTATATAGGGCTGCTTTAGGATGGATATTGTCCATATCTCCGGAAATCATATTGTCCAATACTCGGACCTCATTACCTTTGGAAATGAGGTCATCAACAAGATGGGAACCGATAAATCCAGCTCCTCCAGTCACTAATGCCTTCACAAAATTCACCTCTTATGGGGGATTATTAAATACAAAATATCGAAAAAGAAAGTTATACTTTGTCATTCTTCTTCTTTACCGTTATTGCGTCTTGGTAGACATTCAAGATATTATTAAACGCTTTATCCGGGGACCAATAGTCCAAAGCCCATTTTTTGGTTTGTACACCCAGGTTTTTCCTGTATCCTTCGTGGGATAATAAATAATTTACATGCATGCATATTGCACTGGGGTCGCCTGCTGGAGTAATGATTCCCGTCCTGCCATGTTCAACCATCTCTGGTATTCCTCCTGCATCACTAACAATGACAGCGATACCTGCAATTTGGGCTTCAATAACGGATAACGGTTGGTTATCTAGTAGGCTAGGAAATATAAAGAGATCCGAAATAGATAACAAATAAGGAATATCGTCACGCTTGCCAAAAAAAATAATATCTTCTTCCAATCCTGCATCCTTTGTTTGTTTTTTTAAAATAGATTCAGAGGGACCTTCCCCAACAATCCAGCCAACCCAGTCATTTCGGATCTTTTTTAACTGGATAAGAGCGGAAATGAGATGGTGAACACCTTTAAGTTCATTAATGCGCCCTGTATAAATGATTACTTTTTTGTTTGACGGGCGTTGAATCCGAGATTTCTCTGTCATTCGTTTAAGAAATGCTTCTATGTCATATCCGTAATGGTACACTTTAATCTGTTCAGCCGGGACATGAAACTCTGTTGTTAGTGTAGTCTTTAACCACTCGTTTGCCACAATGGTATATTCTGGAGCCGTAGCTCCATCATATTCAAGCTGGTCGAAATATTTGCAGGCTAGATGGGAGGTAGGGGTTTTAAGGATGTTTGTTACGTAATGCTTTAATTCATGAGCTACGGAGCCATGAAGGTTTGCAACTAGTGGAGTTTCTGTTGGTCTTATCCGGTTTATCCATGCGCTCGATAAGACATCTTGTGTATGAATCAAGTCATATTTCTTCAATCCCAAATGATTGACACCCAGTTCATACATATTTCGTTGAAATTCATAATGTTTTACAACAGGGTCTGCATAATAAGGATTATGCAATTGTTCTTTCAATTTGGCATTAATCAAAGGGAGCAATTCCTCCTTTCCTACTAGTCTATGTTCATTTACGATTTGAATGGAGGTATGATTTGGTCCGGACCCCAATAAGTCGACCTCATGCCCAAGCAACTCCAGCCTTTGCTTTAGCTGCATCATATAATTCCATACCCCTCCAACATGAGGAACAATAAAATACGTTGCCAGTAATATTTTCATAAACAATCTTCCTTCCGAGAGATATCGTTGTGATACTATACTCTCTCGTATATTTGTATTCAGTGTAAAACATCAACGTGATACACCTTTCTTTCAAATCCAATCCCAAATTGCTTCGGAAAGCTTTTAGGTAAGAAACTTAATAGAACTGCCTACAACAATAGGAAGAAACAAGCATATTGTAATATAGAAAAACTGAGATGAATGAAATGTAGGTGAAAGGGAGGGCCGATCATGATTCTCTCAATGAACTGTAAAGGGGTGGAAAATCAATGAGTTTGCAGGGCAATTTGCTTATCACTGGCGCAAGCGGTTTTACTGGACTTCATGCATGCAGCCATTTTCAAAATGCCGGATTTAAAATTACAGCTATAACAAGGAAAGACACCTACCCCCTTAAAAATATAGAGTTTGAATCCTGTGATCTTACCAATAAAGATCAGGTGAAAAATCTCATAAAAAAGATCCAGCCTCAGTATCTCCTCCATTTGGCGGGACAGAATCACGTTGGACTATCATGGATTGACCCAATCTCTTCATTAGAAATGAATTCCATGTCCACTGCTTATTTGCTTGACGCTATTCGATCTGAAAGCCCAGCTTGCCAAATCGTTGTCGTTGGGTCTGCTCTCCAATTTGATCCTTTATCAGTATCCACACTATCTCATCCGTATAGTCTAAGCAAGACACTTCAAGCTTTAATCGCACAGTCTTGGGCAATTCTATATAATATGAAAATTGTCATTGCAAAGCCTTCTAATTTAATCGGTCCAGGTCTTTCAAATGGAGTTTGCTCCATTTTAGCCCAAAAAATTGTGGAGATGGAAGAGAACAAGGCTGAGAAGGTTCTTCACGTAACTAACCTTCAATCAGAACGTGATTTTCTCGATGTCAGGGATGCGGTAGCTGCCTATGAAATCTTATTGAAAAAGGGAAAACCGGGAGAAACATATGATATTACTTCAGGAAAAAGCCATTCGTTAAAAGAAATAATCGACCGGTATAGGTCAATGACACTCGTTAATTTTGAGGTAAAAGAGGAATTAAATAATCATACAGAAAAGAATGTGGTTACAAAACCTTTTAAAATTCAAAAATTAGGATGGAAACCTCTCTTACCGTTGGATACGTCATTAAGCGATATCCTTGACTTTTATCGAAAGAATAAAAAAGATACAGTCTAAACGACGGAATAATCTTATGGAATCAAATACTTGTACATTAATAAATATTTTGGGAGGCTGTGGAATGAACCCAAAGGTTTCAATCATCATACCATATTATAATTGCTCCTATGTGGATCAGGCCATTGAAAGTGCACTAAAACAAACCTATGAGAATATCGAAATCATTCTTGTTGATGATGGTTCGACTATTTATACTGAGAAAATTGCCCCTTACTTGAGTAAAATTCGCTATATAAAAAAAGAGAATGGCGGAACGGCTACTGCCCTAAACCGAGGCATTGAGGAAGCATCAGGTGAATATATTGCTTGGTTAAGCTCGGATGATTATTTTCTTCCAGAAAAAATTTCGAAACAAATCTCATTTATGCTTGCCCATAAAGCAGATGCCAGTTTTACCAACTTTGACTGCATTGATCAATATAATAAAACAGTAGGTTACTGGACTTGCCCGCGATTTTTAAATGAAAAGCAG
This sequence comes from Neobacillus sp. PVCKKU3, assembly GCF_058323225.1. Taxonomy (NCBI): domain Bacteria; kingdom Bacillati; phylum Bacillota; class Bacilli; order Caryophanales; family Bacillaceae; genus Neobacillus; species Neobacillus sp. PVCKKU3. The sequence continues at coordinate 53,825 of NZ_JBLVQN010000025.1, read as the reverse complement.
ATTTATCAATCCTTTTTGAAATGTAATGTCATAAATGGCTGTACAGTAATCATGAAGAAAAGTCTATTTAATAAGGTTGGATATTTTGATGCCCAATTCCGTTATACTCATGATTATGAAATGTGGTTTCGATTATTAGTAAACGGCCATAAAATCTATTATTTAGATGAAGTGCTCACGAAGTTCAGGACACACGAACAGGCTGGCACAAGAAAATATCATCCACAAATGAGAGAGGAAATGACGGGCATTGAAAGGCAATACCGTCCCCGTCTTACTGAATTTATTAAGCATTTAAAATAAAACCTATTTGAATGGAGGATTTTTGTGAATAAGCATGAACTATCTATTTTTTTGCATATCCCAAAAACCGGAGGAACCACATTGAATACAATCTTTAAGCAGCAATACAATGCGGATGAATTTTTTGATCATGGTTTTTTTAAAAATACAGTCATTGATTTTTATCAATTAACAAAGGAGGAATTACGCAAAATGAAAGCTGTTTCAGGTCATTATTTTTATGGCGTGCATGAGCATTTTACTAAACCTTATACCTACTTTACATTGTTGAGGGACCCTGTCGACCGCGTAATTTCTTTATATTATTTTTTACGAAATTACCCAGGGTATGAAAGACTGAAAAATATGACATTGGAGGAATATGTCATTAAGGAGGATGAAGCTCACAATGAACAAACGGTTTTGTTATGCGGACTGCCCGTAAATCCTGATGTTCAAAAAGCAAAAGAAACTCTAAAAACCTTTACTGTAGTCGGAGCAGCTGAATTATTCAACGAATCACTCTTCTTGTTAAAAAAGGAATACGGCTGGAGTAATATTCATTATAAAAAACGAAATGTTACAAAGAATCGTCCTTCAAAAGAAGAACTCTCATCTACGGTTATTAACTTGATAGAAAAATATAACGAGATGGATCTTGAAGTATATGAATTTGCCAAACAACTTCTTCAGCAAAAACTTCAAACCTTAACGGAAGAAGAACAAAAACAATTACAAACCTTCAAACAAGAGCAAAGAAGGCTGTCCTAGCATGGTGACAGCCCTTTAGAATGTCTTCACTCCTAATTCAAGTATTTAAAAGAGGCTGGGACAAAACCCCCTCTAGAACCGAAAAAGCCTGTGAAATTTTACGAGCAGTAAAATTTCACAGGCTTTAATTTTTTTCATAACAAAAAGGACATCTTCTGATAAAATTTAAGTACCCCTACAAAAATACAAATCAGAAAGAAGTGTCCTTATGTTTAAAGATTATAACATGAATCAACTAATTTTACCTTTAGATTTAGAAGTAAAGTTACAAGAAAATGATATAGCGTTCTCCATTCACCATTTGGTTGAGAGTATTCCTGCTGGAGCATTCGACTCCTTCCTACGCCATACCGGTTGTCCTGCCCATCATCCACGCATGATGCTTAAAATTATTTTATGTGGTTACACACAATCTGCTTTCTCGGGTAGAAAAATTGAGGGGCTTGTGAAAGATAGTATCCGTATGATGTGGCTAGCCCAAGGCTATGAGCCAAGTTACCGTACAATCAATCGTTACCGTATACATCCTGATATGAAAGAGTTGATTCGTCAATGTTTTGTTCAGTTGCGCTGTCAACTCGTGCAAGAAAAGCTAATTGAGCAGGAAGCGATTTTTATTGATGGTACAAAAATTGAAGTAAACGCTAATAAATTTACCTTTGTATGGAAGAAATCCGTTGAAAAATATAATAAGAATTTGGTAGAAAAATCGAATCAGCTTTACAATGAGCTACTTGAAAATCAAATTATCCCTGAAATAACACGAGAAAACGAAGAACAACTTTCAATTGAAGAGCTAACACAAATCACTGAAAAGCTAGAAGAGGTCATCGAAGAATATACCGAAAAAATTGAGAATTCTAATGATGTCAATGAACGTAAAAAGTTACGTAGCGAACGAAAAACACCTAAACAAATCGTGAAACAGATCTCTGATTTGATTGAACGAAAGCAGAGATATCAAAAAGACTTCGAGATCTTTGGCAAACGGAATAGTTATTCGAAAACAGACCCCGATGCGACATTCATGCGAATGAAGGATGACTATATGCAAAACGGCCAATTAAAGCCTGGTTATAATCTTCAAGTAGCGTCTGAAGGACAATACACACTTGCCTACGGTATTTTTTCTAATCCAACGGATACAAAAACACTAACACCATTTCTTGATCAAATTGAAGAGCAGTATTTTTCATTGCCTGAACATATCGTCGCAGATGCCGGCTATGGCAGCGAACAAAATTACGATGACATTTTAACAAAGCGCAAACGTACACCTCTGATTACATACGGGCACTACTTAAATGAACAAAAGAAAAAGTCTAAAAAGGATCCTTTTAAAACGAGCAATTGGTTGTATGATGGGGAAAACGATGCCTATACCTGTCCGAACGGAAAACAAGTGAGGTTTCAATATCATTCGAATCGAACAGATAATTCAGGTTTCCAGCGAACGTTTAAAGTTTATGAATGTGAAGACTGTTCGGATTGTCCACTTCGAGTAAGCTGTACGAAGGCGCAAGAGGGAAAGAACCGTAAGCTGATGGTAAATGAGAAGTGGGAACAACAAAAAGAATATATTAGAGTGAAGCTTTCAGAGGAAAAAACTGGTGCTATTTATCGTCAACGTAAAATTGACGTGGAACCAATTTTTGGATTTCTGAAGGCTAATTTAGGTTTCACTCGATTTTCGGTACGAGGAAAGTCGAAAGTTGAAAACGACATCGGCCTCGCATTAATGGCCGTAAATTTAAGAAAATATGCGGCAAGATCGTAAGATCGTGTCCACTTAGAAAAGAGATAAAATAAAAAACGTGAAATCGCCGCTGCGATTTCACGTTTTTTATTTATAGAAACTAGTTATGTCCCAGCCTCTTTATTCCTTATTTATCCATGGTAATACCAAGGGAGGCAAGCATGTTTATAAAATTCCGGCAATAAAATTCCGGATTAAAATTTGTCCTTACATGTTCAAGGGCGGTTGTGCGGATATGCTCTCTTAATGTATGGTTGGTCATTAATTCATTTGCCTCTTTAACTGCCTCGGCAATATTTCCTAAGGAGTAATACTTGCCTGTTTGATTGTGAATGATGGAGCTTCTGACGCCATCAGAATCTGTTGTAAGCACAGGGCATTTGCAACTCATGGCTTCAAGTAAGGCATATGGTGCACCCTCGACTTTTGAGGTGGAGCAAAGAAAACCGCCCGAGTCGCCAATGATGGAAAAAAACTCTGGCATTTCAGTATTAGGGATGTTCTCATGAAGTGTAAGGTGTTTTTCAAGATTTAATTGTTGAATTAACTTCTCAAATTCACGTCTTTCTTCTGGAGTACATAACGTAGGGTCTTCAAACATATATAATTGGATATTTGAGCTGAGACGATTGGTCAGCTCCTTTCCAATTTGAAGAAACTCCCGCCAATTTTTATTATCCTGAATCCGGCCAATCCAAGCAACGATTGGTTTGCTATTTTTAGGCAATGAACGATATGAAAATTTGTCGGTATCAAAACAATTATTGAAACTGAAGGTTGGAGTGGAGGGATAAATTTCGGCTAATAATTCCATAATGTGCGGCGTTCTTGGATTTAGGAATCCGGCAGCATGGGCATTGACATGGGGGATGGCCTTTATAAGTGCTGACCTTGCTATTTCCTTTGGTCCATAGCCTTGTATTTCAATGATCATTTTTCCTGCGTAGCCTAAGGCTCTAAATCTTGACAAAGCTTCGAAATCTGAAACGATAATAATCGCTTCGTAGTTCCCAGTCCTTAATATTTCTTTTATTTCATTGTCATTATTTGTAACAAATGTTTGGGTATTATGATCATTTATCAAAGTTCGTTTTCTCTCATAATAAAGACAATGTGCGTTGATGTTGTATTTTTTTAGTGCTGCGCATCGATAACGATTTAACGTTTCCACACCCCCGCTCGGAACGTAAAAAACAAAAAGGATATCCATTTTTACCTCCTGAACTTTCTTTTATTGGTACACACACCAGACCTATTATCTCATCACATCATATGTTGAAAGGTCTATTTTGGTGCGAATCGGTATCTAATATGAAATGCTTGGCATTCATTAAAGTATCGGATCTCACTTTGGAAAATTCCATATATTAGGGTAATACTAACAACGTTTTCAACAGAGGTACTAATCTAAAATTTAAGGATTTTGGTATATTGTTACTGACGTTCTATTTTGGTTCTTACGAGGATTTGGTGAGGGACTTTTTAAATGATAGACTGGTATAATAAAAAGAAAAGGAGTGAGAAAAATGCTCTCAATTCCTTGGTCCTCACCAGATTCCAATTTGGAACTGCTACAAGTTTCTCCTACTATTGATTCTTTGATCTTAACATTAAAAAGCACTCGTCTATCAAATCCTTGCCCATCTTGCTCAAGGCAAAGTTCACGGATTCATAGCCAATATACTCGAAAAGTACAGGATCTTCCCATTAGTGATAAACCTGTTGAATTGTTACTACTAACAAGAAGGTGGTTTTGTGATAATCCCGATTGTAAAGTTAAAATTTTTACAGAACGATTTGATTGGCTTTCATCAAATGGACAACGTACCTCAAGGACAGAAGAAGTTCTTCGTAAAATAGCCTTTTCTACAAGCTGTCTTTCCGCTGAAAAAGTAGCTAGGTCTGCTCATATCCCTATAAGTCACGACACGCTATTAAATTTGGTCCACCATACTAATATTAACTCGGAAGTGTCTCCCTTTTGTAGGTCTTGATGACTTCGCATTTTGTAAAGGTCATACTTATGGCACACTGGTTTGTGATCTTCAATCCAGAGCTCCTTTAGCACTGTTGCCAGACCGTCTGCCAGAAACCGTTACAGCTTGGCTTAAAAAGTATCCATTTATTGAAGTTGTTAGCCGCGATGGGTTTACAGGGTTCCGTCAGGGTATTACAAATGCAAGCACCTCAATTTTTCAGATTTATGACCGTTGGCATTTTATTAGAAACGCGAAGAAGCAGCTTGATTCCTTTCTTTCAACTATCGTTCCTTCCACTATCACCTGGAGTGAGGGCCAATTACCTGGTAAGGAAATTCCTTTAACTCGTGAAGAGCAAATTATTAAAAACCGACGGAATAAGAAGTGGGAGCTCATCCAAGAAATTCAACAGGCCTACAATAAATGCATGAATCTTTCCAGGCTCTCAAGGGAATATAAGATTGATAGAAGGACCATTCGGGAATATTTAAAAGTAAACGGACCACTAACATTTCATCGGCATTATAAGAAACCAGCCGATCAATATTATGATAAAGTTATCTCTCTTGAACAGGATGGAAACACAGTAAGTGAAATATATTCTAAGCTGCTAGAACAAGGGTATACCGGCATTTATTCGGCTATACGAAGGATAGTTGAACAATTCCGTAAGGAACGTAAGTATAATCTTTCCAAAGAAAATAAATTCCACATTTCCAGAAAAAAACTAGGAACCTGGATGTGGAAACCAGAAGAAGAGCTAAGTAAAGAAGATAGAAATTTTCTAGATAAATGTATTGGGCTGTATCCCTCGTTAAAAGTCCCTTACGACATAATCCAAACATTTCGTAAATCTATACAAATGAGGGATGAAGCAACCTTTTTACAATGGCTTAAAGAACAAATGTCTAATAAGAAAAATCCATTTTATAATTTCTCTCTTAGGCTTCGTAGTGATATTCAGGCGGTTAGAAATGCATTGTTATCGCCATACAGCAATGGTTTGCTTGAAGGTCAAATCAATCGACTTAAGATGATAAAACGAATGACTTATGGTAGAGCAAAACTTGACACCTTGGAAAAACGGGTACTCTATAGGTTGTAATTATTATACTAAAAAATGAATAACGAAATATATAATGCCACTCGTAATTCTTCATCAAAGCTTCGTAAGAACCATATTGGGATGGTAATAACAGTATATTCCTATATTTGGTAGATTGACCAACTAGTTTCTTTATGTATTTTTAGAAATCCACATTGTTACTTTTGTGGTTTCTGCAATGTTTAAACAGACGGCTTTGAAGAGTATCGAGTGGTTATATACGATGGTAAGACTGTTCATTTTTGGTATGATGATCAACAAAACGGGAAAAAGGGTTGACGAAACTTTTTCTGTATACAGATTTCTGTTTAATTTAACACAACATATTCAATAGTTTTACATGTATAGGGGGTTCTAAAATAATAAGAACCCCCCATTTGTTACCCTTGCTAGTCCTAATAGATATTGTAGAGATTTAGGATCTATATAGTTCTCTTAAACCCTAGACGGCTGACAAATTGTCCATCTGCATCCCTTCCGATTGCGGTAGGAATGACAGACTTTCTTAGGGTACCTAACGGTACATCATTTTGTCTAATGGCTACTTGAATTTCAAAACTATCCAGGTTGGAAACATCCAAGGTAACAGTTGTGCTTCCTTTACTTGGAACCCTTATTTTAAAACGTTGTATTAATTGTTTTTCTCCGTTTACTTTGAAAAGCTTAATCCTCACAATTGCTCCGTGGGTCCTGCTATTATTTAAAACTTTTACGTCTACTGTAGAGTATGTTTTAATTGGATAAATTGGATCGGCTGTGTTATCAATAGCTCCAGTAGTATATTTGATTTTCGACATTGGCTCATTCTCCTTTACCCTTTTTTTATTCCCTAATATATTTATGAAGTTTTTTTTTTTTGGAGTGGACAAATATATCAAGGTTTTTACCTATTTTTTAGTTTGATAAATTCTTTAGCATTTCTACAAAATTTTGGCTGTATTGTTCATGGGTAAAGGATGTAGCGAGTAATTGGTGGGCTTGTTGTATAATGTTATTTCTGAATAAAGAATTCTCAATAAGCTCTTTTGCTTCATTTACCGCCTGATGGATATTCCCTTGATCATAGAGCTTCCCGGTAACATTATGAATGATGAAGCTTTCCACTCCTCCGGATTTGGTTGATAAAACCGGACAATTACATGACATCGCTTCAATGACTGCATAACCGAAGCCTTCAAGCTTAGATGTGGAGCATAATAAACCATTTGAACTTGCCATTTGTGAATAATAAAAAGGCATATCTTGACGTGAAGTATTTTCATATACAAGGATTGCATTTTGAAGGTTTAAACTTTTAACAAAGCGGTTAAAGTAGGTCAACACTCCTTTGGAAGACAAAGCAGGGTCGTGGAATAACCATAGTTGAAGATTGGGGATCAATTCCTTTAAAGCAGCTCCTATAAGTAAGAACTCTTTCCAATTTTTATTGTGATCTAGCCTTCCAACCCATCCTATTATTGGGTCTTTATGTTTAGAGACTTCTTGATAGTGGAATAAATTAGTGTCTATACTATTGTGAAAGCTGAACAATTTTTTACTCGGGAAATGTGTTTGCAGTAATTTATCAAGAAATATTGTTTTAGGGTATAAAATGGCGTCTGCATACTTGAGTATAAAGGTTTTACTTTTTTCTATCCATTGAGTGGTTGATTGAATGTCCCCGATGCCTTGAAAGTCATAAATTATTTTACCAGTGTATCCTATTTTTCTTAGTGTTTCTAAAAATTCAAATTTGGTACAAACGATTATTGCGTGAAATTGATGTTCTTTTAGAAGATTATAGATGTCACTTTCATTGCTTGTAATATGGATTAGGTTGTTACAGTCTGCTTTTTTATGGTTTCTAAAGTATAGAAAATGGCATTCCAGCCCTTTTTTGGTTAGTGCATTATTTCTCTCCATATTGAGCGTCAGCATTCCACCTGCAGGCACAGAGAAAACAAATAAAACCTTCATTTTTACCTCCTATAAATTTCACGATTATCGATTAAACTTCTATCATTTGAAAAATAGATTATTAAATCTTACAGTTAGTTTTATTTAAATTGTATTTGTTCTGAAAAATACCATAATGTTTCCTAGAGGATTTAGATAATCAACGGGATTATTTCTTCTATTTCAATGATTGTCTTTATAATTTTATGTTTTCATTAAAGATTTGCTTGTATATTTTAACGTGGGATATTTGTCCATTTTATCGGTAAATATGTTCCAAAAATGCTATTACTACATAAAGTATAAAGAAATGTAAAAATTCCCTAATTGAAAAAAAAATTCTAGAGGTGGTAATTTAAATGAAAGGACTTATACTAGCAGGGGGTACTGGAACACGCCTGAAACCATTTACCAATTATCTCAACAAGCATCTTTTACCCGTAGGACCGTACCCCATGATCTATTGGCCGATTCTAAAATTAAAAGAAGCCGGCATCAAAGATATTTTCATTGTTACCAATAAACAACACCTCAGTTCTTTTATCGAGTTATTGGGAACTGGCCAGGAATTAAATGTTAATATTCAGTACGGAATACAAAATACCGAAGGAGGCGGGATTGCGGACGCCCTTATGGTTGGAAGAGACTTTATTCAGCAAGAGAAATTTGTCATGATTTTGGGTGATAATATTTTTGAAGATTCTTTATCTTCCCATGTAGCTTTATTTGAAAAACAGGAGAAAGGCGCCAGAGTCCTTCTGAAAGAGGTTCCGGATCCACGGCGCTATGGAGTGCCGCAGTTGGACGAGAAACATAAACGGATCCAGTCTATCATTGAAAAACCTGATAATCCACCTTCCTCCTATTGTGTTACAGGTATATACATGTATAATCCATGCGTTTTTGATCTTGTCGAAGATATTCAGCCCTCACACCGTAATGAACTGGAAATAACGGATGTCAATAATCTATACATTGAGAAGAATCAGCTTCAATATGATATTTTAGAAGGCTGGTGGATTGATGCCGGAACCCATGAGGCGCTTCTTCAAGCCAATTTACATGTTTACAAGAGAAAATTAAAGGAGCATTCCACATAAATCAACACCTCCTTGTAACAAAAAAGGGGTTTGGGGAGAAATAACCCCTTCAGTAGGGAACACAATATCGTTAGAAAAGAGCAGGGAGAGAAATAGGTATGGATAATAATCTTGCGGAGAACTTTCACGGGCCTGTTGTCATCGGCGGCGTAGGGGGAAGCGGTACAAGGGTTGTAGCAGAACTGATGAAAGAATTAGGCTACTACATGGGACCATTAAATAAATCAAATGATAATGTTCGATTCGCCAAGGTATTTGGAAACCCTGAATGGTTTCATGATAAGGAGCAGCATGATAAACAGGCTATTTTTAACCAGCTTAATAGCTTTCAGGCAGAAATGTTGAAAACGCTCGCTCTAAATCCATCTCAATACATTGGCTGGGGATGGAAGAACCCTATTACCCATCTATACCTGGAATATTTGGCAAAACATTTTGAGAAGATGAAATATATCCTTGTTATTCGAAATGGCTTGGAAATGGCTTATAGCCGCAATCAGAATCAGCTTCTAAAGTGGGGAAGAAGTTTATTTAGTGTAAAAGCAGCAAATAAAGCAGATCCACTTGCCAGTCTACGGTATTGGTTTGCAGCAAACGAAAGAACGATTAGATTGGGAAAAGAACTATTTGGACGGAACTTTATCATCATTAATTTTAATGAGTTATGTTTACAGCCTGAAAAGGAAATAAACGGACTTGTATGTTTTTTGGGAATGGATCCCAAAAAGGTGAACATCAGCAGGCTTGTAAAAATAATTGCCCCCCCTAAATCATTGGAAAGATATAAAAATTATGATTTAAGTATTTTTGAAGAAGAAGATTTGGATTTAGTAAGAAAGTTAGGGTTTGAAATCTAAACCATCAACGCAAATAATCTAGATGAAATTTATCGTGAGAATTTTATTCATATAGCGAAAAAATGGACAAACACACTTGCCGTATAGTTGAAACAACATAATATACAGGGTAATAATTTAAGTAATGGAGAGATAAAAACCCAAAACCTCCAGCCTCTATTTAGGCTGGAGGTTTTGGGTTTTTATTATTTACATAAGTGTAAATGACTGCTTAACTAAATTACTTCAAGTAAACGGATATAACATCCATTTTGATGTCGACATCAGAAGTGTTTGTTATTGTTATGTTTGGATTTGCCACATTTGCATTGAAGGGGAATTTATAAAAAGCATATCTGCCTGTTGTCATAAGTGGAAATGCCCCAGCTATCAAATTAGGAGCCTGAAATTTTCTAATTGGAATACCACTAATTTTTACATTAATTGTACCTGTACTTGCCTTAGAGGTGGTGCTTATGGCAGCTTCAAATTCGTATACTTGGCCAACCTGTAAAGGCAGCAATGGCTGAGAGATGCTGGCACCAGGAGAAAGAAGTACATAGTTATCCCCCAATAACTGATTTCCACCGCTAACAGTTGAGGCAGTTCCAGTTCTAGACCAGAATGGAGTTACGTTTCCTCCGCTAGATTGTTCAAATCCACCATTTCGTATGCGATTGGTATTTGCTAGTTGAACAGTTACAACATCAATTTTGATTAAGTTATCAGAAGCGTTGGTAATTGTTATGAGTGGATTGGCAACGGCAGCGGTGAAGAGGAACTTATAAAAAACATATCTTCCAGTCGTGTTAGGTATCTGTGCTCCTGCTATCGTATTTGGTACCTGAAATTGTCGAAGCGGGCTGCCACTAATTGCTGTATCAATGGTGCCAGAAGCTGCAGCTGCAGTAGTACTTATGGCAGCTTCAAATTCATAAACCTGACCAACCTGTAAAGGCAGTAATGGTTGTGAGATACTATCTCCGGGAGAAAGAAGTGAGTAGTTATCTCCCAGTAACTCACGTCCGGTGTTATTAGTTAATGAAGTTCCAGTACCTGACCAGAATGGAGCCATAGTTGGGGGGGGGGGGATTGTTCAAATCCAGCATTACGAATACGATTATTGTTTGCTAAAAACACACTTATAACATCAATTTTCAGTGAAGCGTCCGAAGAATTTGTAATGGTTAAGGTTGGATTGGCAACAGCAGCGGTAAAGCTAAATTTATAGAATGCATATCTTCCCGTCGTGTTAGGTTCTAGCAAACCCCCAGCTATTAAATTAGGGGCCAGAAACTTCCGAATTGGGTTACCGGTAATTTCAATATTAATTGTACCAGTATTTGCGAACACAATCGTACTTAAGGCGGCTTCAAATTCATAAACCCGGCCAAGTTTTAATGGAAGTAACGGTTGTGATATACTGTCTCCTGGTGCAAGAAGTGCGTAGTTTTTCCCCAGCAGCTGTCGTCCGCCGTTATCAGATGAAGCAGTTCCAGTACCTGACCAAAACGGACCCACGCTTGGCGGTGCAGATTGTTCAAATCCGCCATTTTGAACACGATTTACATTCGGCATTTATCATTCTCCTTTCTTTATGAATAAAGTTATACAGTCATTCTTTTCTGCTGCAATCTATTGTGGCCATTTATGGGAACCTGTCCATACTAATATATGTCCGCAAACAATGAGGGGGTAGCTAAATAAACCATTTTGGGAAAAAATAAACCCTTCCTTAGAAAGAAAGGTGTTTATTAGGTCGATACTTAACGTAGCTTACAGCTAAGGACTCATTTCTCAGTCTTTGGCTGTAAGCAAAAGAAGTGGATTAGTTTTTTGTTTCTCACTACAACTAAAGCCAATATTAATTCTTCCCTTTTAATGTGTTCAGCTCTCGCAATGAGTCAGGATCCAATGAACGAATTTTCTTTTGCAATTGTTGTTTAAAATGATTATAGAGTTGGACATCCAATGCATTTTTTTCCAATATCATCTTTAAAATATTCTCTGGTATATCATCTTTTGTTTTACGTTTTTTGGAAACATTTAGTTTTTGATAATGAATATTTGTCCAGCCTAACTTCTTTTTCATGAGAAAGAGACTTTCGTCAAATAAATCTGTTATCCCAACAACAGCAAAATGTCGATTCAGATTTTCGATGGCCTTGTTAAGATTGGCAGTTTTGTCACCACTGAGAAAACGTGTTTGGGGATTATTTATATGTGCTGTGGATCCAATCCGGTTGTTCAAGATTTTTTCGTAGTTTACAAATTCTTCTAGACTCATATGTTTTACTATAGCATGCAAGCGTTGATTGGGGCCCGTTCGTAAATGGTGGTAAAGGGAGAGGGTACGCTCCACTGGGTCACGCAGCATGGTGATGTAAGTGAATGGCTTCGGAAGGGAACGATGAAGACCAAAAGGGAAATGGCCGACAATGCCATTGATGGAGCGGATCTTCAAAGGATTTTTTAAATCCGATTTCCATTTTTCTTGATTATTATAACAAAGTAGTAATTCATTGGATTGATATTGTTTCATGAAAATACTCCGTAAGGTTGTTCCTGCCGTTTTTGGAATATGCAAAAAAATAACCGGCTTATTACGCATCTTTTTATTTCTGACATGAGGAAACTGGTTCTTCATAAATTTTCACCACCTGTAGATTGAAAGTAAAATTTTAAAATTAATATATATGTTATCAGCCAAGTTGTTAAACCATAAAAGTTAAAAAAGTAGCTTGCAGGCAAGAACTGATTTCTCAGAGATTGCCTGCAAGCTAAAGAGTTTTTATTTAGGCACTTTCCAGGACCCCTTATTTTTTATAAATAGAGATGGCATCGATATCTAGGTCTTGATCGGTATTATTAGTAATGGTTAATGTGGAAGTTGCCACCTTAGCGGTAAATTCGAAGCTGAAAAAGACATAACCATTAGAAGCTACTCCCAATTTAGTTAGCGAAGCAGTAATACTACGGGTTGCGTTTCCGGATATGTCAATGTCCAAGGAGCCTGTAATTGGAGCAACAAGACCATCAAAAAATATGGCAGCTTTAAACTCATAGACTTTACCAACTTCTAATGGCCGCAGGTCCTGTGCAATAAATTCTCCTGCATTGATATCACCATTATTTAATCCATACAAAGAATCACCCGCACCTGCTTCAACAGTACCTGTACCTGTCCAAAATGGAGCCAGTGTCGCTGAGCGTTCAAATCCGCCATCTCTTACTCGATTCGTATTAGGCATCTTCATCCCCCCTTTCAAAAATTGATATGACAATACTACTCTTGATTTATGCAATTTATCTTAAGCTTCAAGAGAAACTTGTCACTATAACTTATGCTGTAATGGACAAGGTGTACTGGGTATCGATATTATCTTATAAAAATTCCACGAATTTATTATGAAACTATCACTATTAATATCAGAATTCCCTCTTCCTGATTTATTTGATAGATGAAAAAATCAGCCATGCCAGTTGCACCGCTTTCCGAAAAATAGGTATGTTAGTCCAATCACTGCCATTTCCATCTGTATAAGTTAGGTTAACGGAAACTTTGAGGGGGATGACATGCTGGCTGGATAGCGGTCGATACTAAATAAAGCTTGCAGCAATGAACTGATTTCTCAGTCTATGGCTGCAAGCAAAGTACTTGGTAAATGAAAAGCAACGGGACTCGTCCAAATTTCAAAAACGATTAAGCTTTAATAATAGATACAACATCGATTCTTAAAGGTACAGCAGTACTGTTTGTAATTGTTAATGTTGAATTTGCATCCGTCGCTGTAAAGGCAAATTCGTAGTAAGCATAATCAATAGGTCCTACAATGCGCACTGCCTGAAATTGGCGAAGCGGTTGACCTGTAATCGCAACGTCAACCGTTGCGGCAATAGCACCTGTTGAAAAAGCTGCTTGAAACTTATAAATCTTCCCAACTTCTAATGGAAGCAAAGGCTGTGAAATACTGCCTCCGGCCGGCAGGAATGCATTATTGTTTCCCAACAATTGAGTATCGCTTGCTTCAGTGATAACGCCTGGACTGCCAGACCAAAACGGAGCGACACTTGGAACGGTGGATTGTTCAAATCCGCTATTACGGACTCGGTTCACATTTGGCATGTTTTTTTATCCTCCCTTCAAAGGCGAATTACAAAGATAGTTTCGACAGTTTTTCTCTTAGGAGATCAACCTTTCAATCTTTCAAGAGAATACTGACAATATAATGTATGTTGTAATGGACAAGGTGAATTGGGCAGCAATCCTATCTTTTAAAAATTCCACGGATTCATTAATATTATGAATTCACTCTTTTTGCTTTATTTAGTAGATTCGAAAATTACTAGAATCATTTTGTCTGCCAATTCCAGTTGTATAACTTTCCAAAAACAATGTATGTTAGTCCAATCATTGTCATTTCCAGCTGAATAAGTTAGGTTAACGGAAACTTTAAGGGGGATACATGATGGCTAGAAGAAAGAAAAGGAACTTGCCTGATTTTCTCATTATCGGCACTCAAAAAGGCGGAACGACTTCCTTGTATAATTTCCTGGTTCAGCATCCATTAATACTGCCAGCAAAAAAGAAAGAAATTCATTTTTTTGATTTGAAGTATCATAAGGGAATTCAATGGTACAAAAACCAATTCCCTTCAAAAATATTAAATGGAAGGAGAGTGATCATCGGGGAGGCAACTCCAAAATATATCTATGACCCTCAGGTTCCTATCAGGGTATACCATCATATGCCGAATGTAAAAATCATTGTTCTATTAAGGAATCCAGTAGATCGTGCTTTTTCAAACTATCATATGGATCTGGATAATAAAATGCCCACACTGCTTCGTGAGAATTCCCCCCATCAGTATATGTCATTTGAAGAAGCTCTTAAGGAAAATATCGGAAAAATTTATTTATCAAAGGGGAAGTATGCAAATCAGCTGGAGCGATGGCTGAAATTGTTCCCAAGGGAACAGATACTGATTATCAAAAGTGAAACATTCTTTGCCAATCCAGCCAAAACTTTAAGTAGAGTCTACAAATTTTTGGGCATCCCCAATGTTAGACTCCGAAATTATCAACCTTACAGAAGCGGGGATTACAAAAAAATGAATCCGGAGATCCGGAAGAAACTGCTGGCATTTTTTAAGCCTCATAACGATCGGCTTAACCAGCTCCTGAATACTAACTTTAATTGGGAAACCTAGGATATTTTTAGACGGAGGCGAAACATGAAACCAATCGTATCGATTATTTTAACGAGCTATAATAAACCAAACTCTGTTGGCAAGGCAATTGAAAGTGTGATCTCCCAAACCTATACTCATTGGGAACTCTTTATTATGGATGACAACTCAAATGAGGAAACGGTTCAGACGATTTCCAGGTATCTCAATGATTCAAGGATTCGCTATTATAATAGTAAAGTTGAAGAAAGTGAAAGATATAAAACGACCAGGTATGCAACCTTAATTAATGAAGCCATTCCCAAATCCCAAGGAAAATATATTTCTTATCTAACAGATGACAACATTTATATACCGAATCGTCTTAAGATCATGGTTCAATTTTTAGAGCAAAGAAAAAATATTGATATTGTATATTCGGAGCAGCTTGTCAAAATATTCGGCAATGATGGAAAGAAAAAGAATGAAATGGTTCGCAGAACGCAAGGAATTCAGCCTAAAGCGGCAGGAAGAGTGGACCATTGCTCGGTGATGCACACGAGAAAAATAGCAGAATTGGTTTTAAAAAAGCATGGAAGCTACTGGAATGATGATCCGCAATATTGGATCAATGGGGACGCCGCCTTTTGGAACCGCCTAAATGAAATTCAACCTTTTTACCCCATTGCGCAAGTATTGGATGTCGCCTGGAAATTTCCAGAATCGTTTCAAAGATTATATGCAAACGTACCCAAAAAGCTGCCCAATGGAATCCTTGTAAGAGGGCTTTCAAATGAGATTTATTTAATTGACCAACAAAAACGCAGACAGATTTCAGAAGAAATGATAAAAAGACTAAACTATCAGGAAAACCGGGTTGTGAAAATTCCAGATCCGTTCTTATTTAAATATCCGGAAGGAGATTCAGTGGATGACATTGTTTTTGTTGATCCCGAAAAATTCCCGAACCAAAGGCTGATTAAATCGCAGGACCATCCAAATATTTACTTTCTTCAGCATAATCAAAAGTACCGGATTCCAAATGCAGCTGTTTTTAAGCAGTTCAATTTTAAACAAAATGAAATTGTGATTGTGAATGAAGAGACTCTATCAAAAATTCCTGAATCCTCTCAAAGGATTGATTCTTTGAATAATCCCAATTCCATTTTGCCTGATGGCACCTTATGGAAAAGCGGCTCTCAGTTCTACCTTAGTTTCAATAATCGCCTTCATCCCATTCCAAAAGAGGTCATCCTTCGATTAAAACTGTCTGTAAATGAGGCTGTTAGCGTCTCCCCAAGCATATTGTCCCGTTATGCCAAAGGAGAACCGTATAGCTGGGCTAAAAAATCGCTATATGAGAAATAAACCTAAAACTACTATTCTAGGAGTGAAAAGATGAGATTATTGTTTATTTCCTCTGGTACCAAAACCTTATCTTATTTAGATCCTAACATTATTTCAGCTTTTAAAGAGGTGGAAAAAAGTTCCAAAACACCTTTTAGATTTGCCTGTTACCATTCAGA
The DNA here is from genome assembly GCF_058323225.1 of Neobacillus sp. PVCKKU3. NCBI lineage: Bacteria > Bacillati > Bacillota > Bacilli > Caryophanales > Bacillaceae > Neobacillus > Neobacillus sp. PVCKKU3. Next base: position 37,367 of record NZ_JBLVQN010000025.1, on the reverse strand, counting down.
CCGTGAAAATATCCAAACGCTATATTTTAAAATCCAAAAATTCAGACCCAATATTATCCTATCATTAAATCGATATCTTCCGGCGGATACTCTTCTCCAATTAAAAAGATTTAATATTCCCATTGGATTATGGCTGGTAGATGACCCATATTTAATAACACATCACCTCCAAATCGCCCAGCTGTATAATTTTATCATCACGGAAGATTCCGGCTCAGTTCCTGTCTATAGCAGGAATAGAATCAAAGCGCTCCATATTCCTCTTGCAGTCAACCCGGCCTATTATTCTCCGATGGAGGTTCCTAGTAAATATCAGTATGATATTTGTTTTGTGGGCAGCGCCTTGCCGATCCGCTTAAAGATTTTTGATGAGATGGCCACGTTTTTGAAGAAGAAAAATTTCATTCTTATTGGCCGCTGGTGGGAAAAGTTAAGAAACTATGAAATGTTAAAACCCCATATTCTGAATCGGACCATCCCGCCTAATGAAGTAGCAAAATATTATAATGGAGCTAAAATTGTTTTAAATATTCATCGAACTCCAAATGACGTCAATCGGAATCCTAATAAAATTCCAGCCCATACTCCCAACAATCGTACTTTTGATATTGCAGCCTGCAAAGCCTTTCAATTGGCGACATGTCGGAAGGATTTGGAAAGGTATTTCACGCTTGACGAGGAAATGATTTGTTACCAGGGTATTCAAGATTTAAAAGATAAAATCGAATATTATCTAAGCCATGATGAAGAGCGGAAGGCTATTGCTGAAAATGCCTATCAGCGTACCTTGAAGGACCATACGTATGTCAGCCGTCTGGAAGAATTGATAGATATGCTAAAGAAAGAGATTGTTATGGTGAATAAATAGTCCACATTTCCCAACAATGACATCCTTGTTGGGAAATCGAGGAAAACAAATAAATGATAAAAATTTCAGTTTCTCGCCAAATTTAAAAAAAATGTTGAATCTGCTTAAAACTTTTTTAATGTTAAATCGAGAAATTGCTGAACTTTATCAAGATTAGCATGCGGAGGGCTGCCAATCCTTTGATTCACTTTGTTTACAAAGGGCTTGGGATCTCCTAATAGGTCCTGATAGGACACATCAATGATCTTTTCCGCAGGGATCCCGTAGGTATGCCTGTAATGATATAAGTTTTTTAAATAAGGATTCAGGATTTGCGTTGCCAGACCAATTCCATTGTGATCCCGATTTGCTAATGAACGTACAGAAGCATCAAAGGGCCGATGAACAAAAACATAGGTGATGTCTGCTGCTTCTTCTAAATATGGCTTCCAAACTTCGAACGTTAACAATGCACGCGGGTCTTTCAGTCCCCAAATGGGTTGACGGTTGTTTCTAATAAATGTCAGAAGCTTTATTGCCGGGAAATTCGCTGCTGCCATTTTTTCACGGCTGGGCGGTTTGTTCCATGCACTGCCGACACTGTGGAGAATCTCTTGGTTTAATTGGACAAATTCAATATTCTCATAATGCCCTTTTTGATTGTACTGGGTGGCAGGCAAAAGTTTATCACCCATATGAATTCCTAATAAATGCAAAACACCTGCCGTTGCACTCGATCCCGAACGGTGAAGGCATAAAACAAGAAATAGCTTGCTTTTATCTTCCAAATGTAACAACTCCTTCTATCGTAAACAATTAATTTATTCTATTCGGCGAATCCTATGTCCTGTTCCTGTATGTTCGTGAATTCCTTTCCATTGTATGTAAATCATGGTGGGATATGATTGCTGCTGGTAAATTTACGATATTAATTCCTTTTGTCACACGTTTTAGATTGAAGCATAAACTAAAAAAAGGAAATAGGCGATTGACCTAGGGGGCGGAAATCATGACGAGTGCAAGTCAGCTTGAAAGACTTACCCATGTACAGTTAATCCAGAAGATTATCCATCTTGAGTCGGAGCTTGCTCATTGCAATATGAAAAAGGAACAAAACGAAGACCAGTATAAAAAACAAATGCGATTATTAATACGACAAAACGAAAGTATGAAGAGTCAACTTCAGGAAATGTTAGAAGAAAAGGAGTCATACGAAACGGAAAGGGATGAACTCATCAGAGATTATAATGAGCTGATGCAACAAAAAGGTGCTTTTGAGAATCTAGGTGCGGATTGGCAAAGGGATAATGATTTTCAAGAAATTATTACGCAGAATGAAGCCTATGCAAGTGAAAATGCTGTGCTACAACAGCTTGTAGATGAGTTAAAAATGGAAATAGCCGTTTATAAAGTAAAAGAAGAAAGTCTCTTTATGGAATGGCTAAATTTACAATCGCAACCGAACGAGGGAAATCATTCTTATGAAGAAAAAATTTCCAACTTGGAACAAGAAAATGCTTCATTACAAGAGAAAATTCACCAATTAACAGAACAAAAATTAACAGATGATAAACGGTTTGATAACATTAATGCAAACTTGAACGAGGTGTTCAAAGAGACAAAGCAGTTAGTCAGTATGACTTCGTCTTTAAAACAGCAGTTGGAAGCAAAAATAATGGAGCTTAGCCAATTAAAGAAGGAAAAACAGATTCTAATAGTACAAGTAAGTCAGTTGAAGGATCTTTATGAGAATTCGGAGATAAAAAATGCTGAGCTTGAAAGCACTGTAGAATCGTTGAAAGCAGATTTCCTTACCGCCAAACATTTTTTGGCTCGTTTGGAACAATTTGAATCGGAAAACCGCCAATTAAAAGAGGAATTGAGAACCATCATGGAAGAAATGGAGCAGTTAACCAAGCAGTATGATTCAGACAAACAAGCCTGCTTGGCTGATCTTTATGAACTTCAGAAAGAAATGGAGAAATACAAACAAAAGGCTGACCAATTTGATCAAGAAAAAGAAGTATGGACCAAAGAAATTGAAGGGTTAAATAGTAAATTGGCACAAACCAAGGAACACCTCGGTAGAATCGAAGAATTGGGAAAAGGAAACACCATGACGGATCAACAGGCAAATTTACAAAATATCACAATGCAGCAAATGGAGTGGTTTCACCGGATTAAGTCACAGGAATATAACACCATGGAATCGGCCACTCAAAAAAAGAAGCCTGCCCCACCAGCGGATTTTTACACTTTAAAAAGGAAGGCAGATCAATCCATCAATGCTTCTTCCATATACACGGTGCAAAAAAAAACTAGTAATAATGGATAAGAGCGGAATAAGTGTCATTTATCATAAATGGGGTACACCCTCATTGAAGTATAAACATATACTTTTAAGGAATCTATAAATGCAGGGAGGAAGTTATTTTGAAAAGACAACAAGGCCTGCAAATCATTACAGGATCTTTATCTACGGAACAACCTCCGCAATCAGGTCTTTATCTCGGAAATAAGATAAACAAAAGCGGTAATAGTTTTTCGGCACACGGTGGAGCCGTCTATACGAAGCGGCAAAAAAATGGCTGCGGCTGTGGCGGAAAAGTGGTAAAACAAAAGGAATGGAAAAAATGAAAGAAGGCTGCTAATGGTTCCGCAGCCTTCTTTTTCATATCGGATTTTTTATAAAAATTAGGTGGTTCCACCTATAAGAGAAATCATTTCTTCAATTCGTTTTTCAAACGTATGATCTTTCAAGACCCGTTCTCTTGCCCTGTTAGCCATTTCATTTCTAGCTTCCTCTTCATTCATATACTTATGGATTGCATCAAGCAGTTGGCTGCCGCCCTTAAAAGAAACAATTTCTTCCCCATCAATAAAGTGGGCATTTAGATCCTCTTTAAACTCAATTAATTGAAATGCCGCACAGGCTGCTAAATCAAATGTCCGATTGTTGATGCTTTTGCCGACAATCCCAAACTGGTTCATGTTTTGCTGAAGATTAAAGGGGCGATGAGTATTAAGAACGATTTTCGCGCCATTATAATATTCCGAGACTATTTTCGGATCAACCCAGCCCTCATGAATCGTTAGATTAGGGTTTTTTTGTACCTTATACAGGGCATGTTTCCATTTGCCAACCACTTTAATCTTGTAAGAGGTTTTTTGCAAAAGAAGCTGAACGTCTCTTACTCTTTGAGGGTAAGGAAATCCGACAATACATATATCACTCTTATACTTTTGATGAACCTGTTTTGGAAAAAATACTTCCGGAGAGGTAGCAAGCGACAATTGATAGGCATGTTCGTGGCCTTTGTTTTTATAAAAATCAACAGCAGCTGAATCGATTGAAAACACATAATCATAAACCCTGGAAAGGGCAGCTGTCCGATCCATATAATAGGGATCCTCTGTAAACCATACGGCAGTTTTAATATGCTGTTGTTTGAACCATTGCACCAAATTTATCGGCAATTTAAAGCCTACAAGGGTTAAAACGACATCAGGTTTAAATAATTGAACAATCTGCTTTAACTCTGTTGCCCCCTTATACATTTGGGAAAACTTTATTTCATGATTCTTATTTAATTCCTTTAAGATGCATTCTTCAAACCAGTCATAAACACCTCGGTAAGCCGACGAGATAAACAGGATTTTCATAATGGAATCACCTAAAAGTTCATGGTTATTTTATTCAAAGCTGCCGTTCCATTTTTTATTTCATCAAAATAGCAAAAACCTTCAATATTGATATATTTTTCCTTTTGTGACAAGGAAAAGCGAAGTTCATTGGCGAAGGCGACGCTCTCGCCACTCCTTAACTGGCTGATTCCTGTTGGCTTGAGCCAATGCTCTCCGCTTTCTGAACTTTTTTCTTTCCAATCGTTATCAATATATTCCCAAGCGCCGCTGTTCGACCCGTCAATCATAAGGGCTGTATGTGTAAACGAACCAATTTTGCCTCCTAGCCCTATGCCATGCGGAGGATTTATTCGTATACAGATGACCGGGTTGTTCAATGTGGTTATTCCTGTATTTTTAATGATATAGTTGCCCATTATAAGCACTTCTTGTTCTTCCTCTTCTCTGTCTGGCAGCAATACCGTATAGCTGAACCAGGACTGGCTTTCCACTCGGTCTGATTCTTTTTTCTTCCAAAACAAATTTCAATCCTCCTCTCCAATTCCCAAATTCTTCTTTACATTGTATGTGATTGGCAGATTTAAATGATTGGGAAGCCTATCCAAATTCGAATAATTGACTTTTGAAAAAAACAACAGAGAGGAGTTTTCTTCTCCTCTCTGTCCTAAGATGATTCTTCTTATGATACTCGTTATAAAGTCGGACTTGGTGTAACCGGTGGAAAAATGGTCGGACATTGCGGTGGAAATGCAAGCGGCGGGCACACGAACGGCAGTTCAGGGCGCGGCGCACAGAATTCTGCAGTGATTTCCAACTTTACTAAGGCTTCCATTTGGATGTTTTGGCACATATTGATTGAAATATCCAGCTGCTGGAATTGAGATGTTCCAGGTGATGGGCCTTGGCGGCAAATTAAGCTTGCGTCACATTCGAAATCGGTAATTTCGCATTGCAGGAATGTTCCTGGAGGAGCGCAAAGGAAGAACTTCTCAGCCACTGCAAATGGAATTGGCAATGTTGTACATTGCAGCCCTTGAGGGTTCGTGACGCGTACGACGACAAATCCTTTCTTTAATACTTTTACTTTTTGCAGCGTAACGGTCTCACCGTTTGGAAGGGTGAAAGTTCCGCTTGCCCGGCCTTCAGGCTGAGCAATTTCTTGGCAAAGAATGGAACCAGGTGCTAGCGGGTCTACCGGATTACCAGCTTCATCTGTTACGAAACAATCCACTGTAAAGGTAGGACCAAGGATTGCACAAGGGTCATCGGATCCTGGAGTAGGGGTTACACCTCCCGGGCAATCAAAGAATAGAGTAGCACCCAGATCACTTGCGTTGAAGGAGATCAGTGGTACATCAGATTGGCGGGTAACCCAATCGTATACTTTGTTTACTTTAATACAAAGCGTTTCTTGCCCGCCTTTTACTGACCGAACATCCATGAAAAAACCATCCTCTCATTTATTTAATAATATTGGCTGATGCCTACTGCTATACTATGCGATTATCCTAATGGTGTGATAGGCAAATGTGTAATTTTGATTTAGCCGGGAATTGCAACCCGAACAGTCGGCCCATTGATAATATATTCCCGACCTAAGAGAAGGTTCGAAAATAATCAGATATAGGCTCAATGAATTATGAGGGATTACACGGGGAGTGGCGGATTACTCATGAGGCCTCAAAATTTTTAGAAAATCAGGAACAAATACACTACAAAAGCGTATCTTAACTACAGAAGTTTCCTTATTGGAAAAGTCTTTTTTTAAAAAACTTTAGAGAAGGAGATGCTCATGCAAGAAATAGTGGAGTTAAACGACGACATTGAAATTGAAAAGACCGTTGAACCCAAAAATGAGCTTGAGAATCAGATTGAAATTATGAGAACTGATTTAATCAATGCTCAAAGAGCCTTATCACGGCTAGAACAATTCGAAACGGAAAAGCTTCGATTGAAGGAGGATCTGGAAGTAAAAATAGAAGAATTTAATATGTTAACTGAACATTACCAGCATGAAAAGGAAAATTACCTGCATGTTCTGGAGCATATTCAAGACCAGGTAAACATCTACAAGGAACATTCTCAAAAGTTTGACACAGAAAAAGGATCATGGTCCAAACAAATTGATGAATTAAAATCAGAATTAATGCAGACGAAAGCAACGCTTGTTAAGAAGGAAGAGCTTGAACAAAAAAATGCACAGCTACAGGCTGAATTGCAGACAAAAGAAATGGAAATGTACCGATTGAAAAAAGACAACGAACGCGCTCTTGCCCAGCAACTCGAACAATTTAAAGTAGAGATGAAAATGCATCAGGACAAGATTGCCCAATATGAGAAAGATCGAGAAATTTGGGAAAAACAAATGAAACAAATGAAGACTCAATTTGCCGGTTTGGAAGCAAATTTGGAAGAAAAGGAAAATTTTATCAAGCAATTCATCAAACAGCCGTTATCTTCGTCCACTCCTTATGTGCAATCTTCCAACGAGCAGTTTTTGCAAACACAAATACAGCCGCAAACACAATCTCAGCCGCAAACACAATCACTACCGCAGCTCCAATCTAAATCTGAAGAGGCTCCCGCCGCACAAAACAGACCATCAATACAGTCTAGTCCACAATCTTCAGATTGGTTATTACGTATGATGAACATGCAGGCCGGAGCAAATCAACAAAGTCCCAAAAACCCAAAAAGCAGTTCTTCATCGATTGACTTTTTCACATTGCGCAGCAAAACAACCCAGGCAGCAGTTTCCGGTCCCAGTTATGGAGGCCAATGGGGCTGGGAATCGTAATGATGAAAAGAGTACAGAATATTTTAAAATAAAAAAATCAGTCTTTCATGAGATGATTCACTATTGCAGCCGCAGTCTTCCTATTGAGGCCTGCGGGTTATTATCCGGGCAAAAGGGAGACGGGGAGACAATATGGAAAATCGTAAATGAATCCCAAAGTCCCAATCGATTTTATATGTCAAAAGAATCGATTCGGGAAGCTGTAGAGAAAATGGAAGAACAAAATGAACAGCTTACCGCGATTTTTCATTCACACCCGACGACACAGGCGGTTCCGTCCACACATGACATTCAAAATAATCCTTATCATGAATTGGCCTATTTGATTGTTTCCTTTTTTAAAGGAAAAGTGGAAGTGGGTTGTTTTAAAACAGATGGTAAAACAGCAATCCCTTTAAATTTGATTATTGAAGATGAATAAAAAAACGGCGTCATTTAGAACGCCGTTTTTCTATTTATATGGAAATATCAAGTTCATTTTGATAGCAACAAAACTTAAATTTTTCACCGCTTCCACACCGGCATGGTTTGTATAATTGTTCTCGCATTTTGGCCTTTACGGCTTTTTTTAATTGGGAAATTTCCAAGTACGGTCTCATACGGATCATGGCATAGATGCCGTAATCCTGACAGATTTTCGTTATCTGTGCTGCTTGAAGCTCAGTGACAACAGAACAAACAAGCGGCTTGTTTTCTGAAAGTTTGGTTTGTTCCATAAACACACATTCTCCTCTCCAAAAAATAATACTACATCATACGTTTAATATTCTTATCTGGAACCACAAAAGAGGAGGTTGAAATCACAAGCACAATTACAATACCCAAACATACAATGTATCGTATTCCATTGAACGAAAGAGGTGAAATTACTTGTTTCACGTGGGATGGATTGACTTCGTTATTCTTATTCTCGCAGCCTTCCGTTTAACCCATCTGATTGTGTATGACCGGATCACTGCTTTTATCCGAAATCCTTTCATATTAGTCACCGTCGTTGAAAATGATGAGGGACAGTTAATGGAAAATTACGAAATAAAGGGGACAGGAATACGTCATTTTATAGGAACCCTATTAAGCTGCTATTGGTGTGTCGGAATCTGGATCGCAGCCGCGGTTGTATTGATCTATTTATATTTTCCAATCTCTTTTCCAGTTTTTCTTATTTTGGCCGTTTCCGGAGCAGCGGCAGTCATTGAATCCAAAGTTTAATCAACCGAGTATGAAGGTTAATGATACTTATTATTTATACCATATTTCGATGTAATCTGGCCTTTCAAAAAAAGAGGAAAGAGGAGAAGACCTCTTTCCAAATCCTCTGATAATGAGGGGAATTCATGGATTATTATAATATATGTTTTACATGTCTTTATATGTAGTGAACTTGTCTAGAGAAGGCAAATCTTTTGTATAACGATTTGATCTAGAAATGGAAAAGAAAGATGAACAATTAATTAACGGGTGATTTTTTTATGGATATTAATGCAGTAATAAAAAACGGAAATTTCGATCTTCATTTGCATACAACTGCCTCAGATGGAACTTATTCGCCGTTTGAAGTAGTAAAGGCGGCATTTGAAAAAAAGCTGACAACCATATCCATAACGGATCATGATACACTCGCAGGTTTAAAAGAAGCAACGGCGGCGGGACTTCACTTTGGAATCGAGATAATTCCGGGAGTAGAGCTTACAACGAAATATAAAGAAAAGACCATCGACATTCTGGGGTATGGTATCCAATTAGGTAATGAACTAAAAAATGTTCTGGAAAAAATTGTTCTAATTAGGAAATCTCGGGCAATTCAAATTATTGAAAAGTTTACAAGTTTGGGTATGTCTATCACGATTGAAGATGTTAAAAAACATGCTAAAGGGGACGTTATTGCACGTCCCCATATTGCTAGAGCTATTGTGGAGAAGGGATATATAAAAAGCGTGCAAACAGTTTTTGATCATTATTTGGCACACGGAAAACCGTGTAATATTGAAAAATATAATCTTTCCCTAAAAGAAGGGATTAATCTATTGCATCGTGCGGGAGGGATAGCCGTACTTGCACATCCAAAGTTAATTCAAGACGATCAATTGGTGCATGAAATACTTCAATTTCCTTTTGATGGGATTGAGGTATGGCATCGTAAACATCTATCCGAAGATGTTAGGAGATATAAACAAATTGCTAATGAAAAAGGTTTAATCATGACAGGTGGATCTGATTTTCATAAAGATGATGACAATCTAGGTCAATTTGGTTTTAAGAGGATTGATTAGGCATGTAGATGCACATTAATTAAAGAAATATCACGTCTGCTAGTAGGAAAAAGTATCCTCGAAAAATAAATTTGGTCAAATATTAATATAGTTAAAAGCCACGCAAAAAAACGTGGCTTTTAACTATATCAGACTCTTTTCTTCCAAAATGGTAGTATATTAGAAGAAATTTCTTTGTTATTGTTTCTTCTCAGCTCTTCAATATATTCGCCAATCTCGTCATAATAGTATTCTGGTACAAGTAATACCTTTCCAGCCCCTTCTATATAACGGACTTCCCAGAAAGATTTATCTTCTTTTACATTTAACATTTATTTCTCCTCCTGACGAATAGTAATTAAATTATCATTAAACAGTCTATATACAAATATTATGTTTTATTACATTTGATATTGCCTTTTCGGATAATTTATTTTAAAGATTTCTAACATAAGAATCATGTCCTCTTTTTTTGGGTCCTTTTTAAAGATTGTAAATAGAAATATTGGTCCATATCATGCCTTACCAGTAAGCATATCCAGTCCTTTGGGTAAATCTACGGATGTACGAATTAACTCGTTCAAACGGGTTTGGCTGGGAATGTGAGTGATTCAATGATAGCTCTCGGGGAAGTTTTTAATTAACCATAACCCAAGCAGAGAGTTTAACAAGGTTTCTCTCCCAGGAGCAACCTGGCAATTTTCCAACACAGTGGTTCTTGGGCAAGTATTATCTAATTAAAAATATAAGGGAACCTGTAAAAGTTTTGAATAGATTCCCTCATTTATATAAATTTTGCTATACATCTCAAAAGGGATGGGGCTCACTTCAAGTAGGCCCTCTAATTTATGGATATCCAGCTTTTCGCCAGGCAGATATTTTCGAGCGTCGGCAAGATTGGAAAGACGACATTGTAGAAGGTGTTTGTCCATTATTGTTTGCAGAACTCATTGTCGTTTGCTTTCTTATCCTTTTTCCATCGTTGGTATTAGTTCCATTGGAATGGTTAACATAATAAAAAAGCCGAAAGCATTCTCGACTTTTTAATAAGGAAAATCTTTATTGAACAGCTGTTGCAGAGAACTCCGCAGCAGCTTTTAAATCTTTATCAGAAATGCTGACATCTGCCTTTTTGAACTCGTCTTTTAACACTTTAACAATCTGATCCTGTGTGACTTTTGATTGCTTTACCTGTTCGGTAAGGGTTTTTTTCATTTCCTCGTATGATTTTTTCTCCTTTTTATCAGTTACCTGGATGATATGGTATCCGTAGGAGGATTTGATTGGGTCACTGATTTGATTCTTTTCTAAAGCATAGGCTGCCTTTTCAAAGTCGGGGTCCATGACGCCGGTGCCAAACCAGCCAAGGTCGCCGCCTTTGGAGGCAGTGGCAGTATCCTCTGATTCCTTCGCTAAATCTTCAAACTTAGCTCCAGACTTGAGTTTCGCTGCAATTTCATTTGCTTTTGCTTCATCGCTCACTAAAATATGCCGGGCATGAATTTCCGGTTTGTAATCATCGTATGCCTGCTTCAGTTCTTTATCCGTTACCTTAAGGGTTTTAAACACTGCCTTTTGTTCCAGCAGATTTAGCTTTACAGAGTTTCGGTAGTCGTTTTCGTCTTTAAAGCCATATTGCTGAAGGGTGGAGAGAAATGAATCACCAATCTGCTCCTTTGTTTTATTCACTTGGGCGTCCACTTCAGACTTAGAAACGGAATAGTTTTTTGCCAGCACTTTTTCCACTGCAAGCTGCTGAAGGGTTTGTGTTCCATATTTGTCTTTCATCGCTTGATATAATTCATCCTGAGAGATGTTTCCTGCGTCGGATTTCATGATGGCACTGCTGCTGCAGCCTGCCAAAGCCAAAGCGCCAACCATAAATCCTGAAAGAATCCATTTTTTCAATTATTTCACTCCTAAATTTTTAGCTAGTAAGAAGTATAAACTTTCTGTCGAAAGCTTTATACTTTCTTAACGCATAAATTCAACTACGCCTCTGTCTTCGTCCTAACGGACTCGCCAATTGGCGAGTTTTCATTTATAAAATCTATGGTACAGAATGAATATGAATAAAAAATGAACAAGCTAAGAACAATTGTAGAAAAAATGGAAAGCGGCCGGAAGAAACGATAAAATATATTTTATTTCCGCTAATTAAGAAAGGATGTCACATGTGTCAATTTTGTCTTCACTTCTTTATACGCTAGTAGTCGGAGCCATTTTCGTGTATGTATTCATTTTTTTATATGATGTGTTTTATGGAGAAAAACAAGAGAAGCAGGAAAAGAAAATACGGAAATATTATAAAAACGAATCCATCCAAAAGATTGATCTGGTTGAACATCAGCCGCGTAAATATACGATTTATCAACTTAAAACAGATAAGGAAACAAGAAGGGTTAAATTAAAGCCTGGGTATAAAGTGGTGAAATTGGTACCGAAGGAAAAGAAAATTAATAAAAAAAGCAACTAACCGTCATGGCAGTTGCTTTTGAACTAACATTAAGATTTATAGATGAGGATGTTACCCTCGGGCGTAATGATTCATATCGGTTAATTCAATAATATAGTTGTAGTTATCAATGGAATGAAGAAGAGTTTCTTTTTCCTCCTTTGATAGTTGAAGATTCTCCAATCTTTTCTCTAAATTATGTTTTGAAGCTTCTAATTTTTCCTTTACTTCTAGGTAGTTCATAACTAAGAACTCCTTTCTATTAGAAAAAGTTATTGAAACTTATGAGATGTTTGAAATCGCTTTCCTTTATATTTTTATTATAATATGATTATCCACCTTACTATTGTTAGATATGTTATGAATTTATGACATTTGGGAAGATGCAAAAAAGGACTGACTCAGTGGAGCCAGCCCTTTTTTTATACGTATTATTAAGAAGCAATAGAAGTTTTTGTTTTAGCCGCAGGTGCGCTGCTTGCTTTAAATTCTCCTTCAGTTTTTGAAATTACAACCGTTGCTACACCGTTACCAATTAAGTTGGTAATCGCACGCGCTTCAGACATGAATCGGTCTACACCTAGGATAAGCGCCATTCCTTCAACAGGAATCATTGGGAAGGCAGCTAATGTGGCGGCTAATGTGATGAATCCGGATCCAGTAACGCCGGCTGCACCTTTTGAAGTAAGCATTAACACGCCAAGCAGGGTCACTAGCTGCCAAATGGTTAATTCGACTCCATAGGCTTGGGCAATGAAGACTGCAGCCATGGATAGGTAGATGGAAGTTCCATCAAGATTGAAAGAATAACCTGTCGGAACAACAAGACCGACTACTGATTTTGAACAGCCGTACTTTTCTAGTCTCTCCATCATCTTTGGAAGAGCAGATTCTGAAGATGATGTTCCTAAAACAAGCAGGATTTCTTCTTTAATATATTTTAAGAAGCTAAAGATATTGAAGTTATAGAATTTAGCAATAGTGCCTAGAACGAATACGATGAACAGGAACATTGTAATATAGACGGAACCCATTAATTTACCTAATGAGATAAGAGATTCGATACCGAAATTACCGATTGTGAAAGCCATCGCTCCGAATGCTGCAATTGGAGATACTTTCATGATCATATTAACAATAGCAAAGAAAATTTCAGAAACTTTTTCAAAGAATGAAATGACTGGTGCTGCTTTTTCCCCCAAAGAAGCAGCGGCAACTCCGAATAACACCGCAAAGAATAGAACCGGCAGCAAAGTTCCCCCAGAAAGTGCTGCAAGCGCATTATCAGGGACGATTCCTAAGATAAAGTCCATAACGCCGTGGCTTGTTTCAGCAGCAGCTTTAGTGTACTGTGAAACGTCTGCCCCTTCAGCGGCTTTGGTGTTAAAGCCGTGACCAGGCTTGATAATAGAAACTACAAGAATACCAATTGCCAATGCGAAGGTAGTGACAATTTCAAAATAAAGCAGTGCCTTACCGCCAATACGGCCAACCTTCTTTAAATCTCCCATATTTCCAATCCCGATGACGATGGTAAAGAAGATGATTGGTGCGATGACCATTTTTATTAGTTTAATAAAGATATCTGCTAGAACCTTTAGCTTTGCCCCAAACTCTGGAAACAGAAACCCGACTGCAATACCTAGAATAATACCGATAATAACTTGAACCGTTAAATTGCGAAAATTAATTTTCATTCCTTTTACCCCCTTCGTTTGATAACGTTTTCATTTCTCCTTGTTTTCATATTAATTGATAATTTGAAATTTTAATATTTTAGGTGATAATGGTCTTTTTGGTCTTTTTGGTCTTAGAATTGGGCAAAGAATATTTAGTGTTAATAATAAGAAAAGGGACTGCCTGCCAAGGCAATCCCAATTTCGACTATTTTTCAGCTATCATATTTTCCCCTTTTTTCTCTGAAAACGAACCAAACGATTAAGGTAAGTATAATGGTAAGTACTTCTAGTGAAAGAATATAGTACGGGTAAGGGCCTAAGAAGTCTAATAAACTTGCATGTTTGGGTTTATGATTTAGGTACATATAATTTCCATCTACAAGATAATTAATAAGCAAGACAGTCGGCGCCAAAACATTTATGAATACTAACAGCTTTACACAGGACCAAATCGTTGGCCTGAACCCCTTTGCCCATGTGAAATAAAGCGGTACCCAAACGACCACCATATGGGTAATAAAGAAATGAAAAAAGCGGAAATGTGGGAAGTCGTAGTTTAATGATGGGGTGAAAATAGCTTGCGTGGCACCTAGCAGGCCTGTGAACAACAATATTTCATAAAGAAGTTTCTTTCTGGAAAATAAGAAAATAATCGTTAAAAGCAAACTAATATTGCATAATTCAAGCGGGAGAGAATGACTTGCTTTCCAGTTTCCATTTACATACATCCATAAATGGTTAATCAATTCTAGTATAATCAATGAGATGGCTAAGCCTATTTCTGCGTGTCTCCATTTTTCGTCCTTTAACCGGCCTCGCATATAGTAAAGTCCCGCTGTAAAACCCAAGAAGATACCCATAATGATAAAATGACTTAATGAAAACATTTCAAAATCGAACTTAGCATAATTATCCCCAAACCACTCCATAGTTTCACCATCCTTTCATTACATAATGGGTGGACCGAACAATTTATGTTGAGCCTTTGTAGTAACATATGCTAGTACTGTACTGCGTGTTCGACATTCCACTGTCCTGAAAACATCAAGAAAAAAAGCCTTGAATAATCAAGGCTCTAAAGGTCATATTAGAATTCTTCAATAAGAGACACTTTAGTGTGTCTCCAGTTGGTCCATCCTTTTCTTTACAAATTCTTTCATTTCCTTGTCTTTTGTAGTTTGCAGAAACTTCTGGTAAACAGGTCTTAAGGCTTGATACCACTCCATTTTTTCCTGCTCCGTTAATCGATAAATTTGGATGGAGGATTCACGCTCTATTAGATTGAGCTGCTCTTTGTTTACCCGTTGTGATTCGGAAATCATCCACGAGGTGGTTTCGGCCATTGCCTCTTGAATATCCCGCTGGACCTCTTTAGGCAGCTTGTCCCAAAACTCTTTGTTCATTAGAACCGCATAACCTAAGAATCCATGATTACTGACAGTCATATACTTTTGCATCCCATAAATGCGTCTGGAATAAATATTTGAAATGGTATTTTCTTGACCGTCAAATTGGTCTTCCTGAAGCGATGTATATAATTGGTTAAAAGGAACCTCGACAGGCTGAGCGCCTAGTGCCTCGAATTGTTTAGCTATAATAGGACTTGGCATAATTCGAAATCTTTGACCTTTAAAATCATCTGGGTACAAAAGGGGGTTAAGATTGCTCGACATTTGCTTAAAGCCATTGCTCCATAAGGCCAGCCCTTTGATTCCTTTGTTCTCATTTAATGATAAAAACCTATGACCAAGCTCGCTTGAAAGTGTCTCTTCAATATCTTGATCATTCTCAAACAAAAACGGCAAGTCAAACAGTCCCCATTCTGGTGCTAGGTTTGTCAGTTTGGATACGGAGGGGGCAATCATTTGGACATCGTTATCAATAAGAGCGTCGAGCTCATCTTCGTCAGTATGCAAACTTCCATTTGGATACACTTCTACTTTGACTAAGCCATCTGTTTTTTCCTCCACCAGCCGGGCGAACTTTTGTGCGGCCAGCCCCTTAGGAGTATTTTCAGCAACAACGTGGCTAAAACGGATGACGATTTGTTTGGACAAACCGTCCTGTTCATCATCATAGGGGATTTCCTTCCCGCTTAACAAACTGGCGGGCAAGAAGAAGAAACCAATTATTAAGGTGATGACAAGCACGCTTGATGCAATTAAATACTTCATCAGAAATTCCCCCTTGTTTTCCTTATTATTTTAACATGTTAAAATTATTTTAGTAGATTTCATCTGAAAGGAATACTCCTATGAATCGTCTCTCAATACAGACCAAGATTACGGCGCTGATCTTTTTCATTGTTTCATTCTCTCTGTTACTTGCCGGAATTATCGTTATTAGTAATTTCATCAATACTGAAGAGGCTGAATTACAAAAAAGGGCTTTACTTTCGGCACAAACCATTGCAGAGGATGGAGGAATCAAATCCAATATTACGGGAAGCATGGAGGACAAGAGGAAGATTCGCAAACGAGTGGAAACATTGCGAATCATCCATCATGCGGACTATATTGTTGTGATGGATATGAATCATATGCGTCTATCTCACCCCCTTCCAAGCTTGATAGGAAAAAGGTCGAATGGGAGCGATGAGGGACCGGCATTTGCCGAACTTACCTACACGACAAAAGCAAAAGGTGAAGTAGGCACCATGATTCGAGCCTTTGTGCCGATTATGAATGAGGAGCATCAGCAAGTCGGGGTCGTCCTGGCAGGTTATAAACTTCCTACTTTTTTTGAAATGATTTGGGATTTACGGATGGAAATTCTATTTGCCGGCTTCATCTCATTATTGTTTGGCGGCTGGGGGTCCTGGCTGTTTGCTTCTAAAATGAAAAAGCAAATGTTTAATTTGGAACCGCACGAGATTGCTCAATTAGTCCAGGAGCGGACGGAAACCTTTAATGCCATGCATGAAGGGATTATCGCCATTGACAAGGAAGAAAAGATTACGATTTTTAACGATAAAGCAAAAACAATGATGGGGATTTCAGGAGATGTGATTGGCAGGTCTATTGCCGAGGTAGTACCGGACACAAGATTGCCGGAAATTCTCGAGCTCAAGAAGCCGATTTATAACAAAGAGCTGACCGTTCGTAATTTAAATATACACAGTAATCGCATTCCGATTAAAGTAAATAATGAAATCATTGGAGCACTTGCCATATTCCAAGACCGCACTGAAGTGAAAAAACTGGCCGAAGAGTTAACCGGCTTTAAAGCTTTTGTCAGTGCCTTAAGGGTGCAAAATCACGAACATATGAACAAGCTTCATACAATTGCTGGACTGTTGCAGCTTGGGAACCCGAAAAAAGCGCTTGAATATGTATTTCAAACAGCAGAAGAGCAAGAAGAACTGACACAATTTTTGTCGAAGAATATTAAGAGTGAAAGTCTTTCCGGCCTGTTGATTAGTAAGGTTAGCAGAGCCAAGGAATTGGGCATTCATTTACATATTGACCGCAACAGCCGGCTGCATTCGTTTCCAGAACCGTTGGATGAACATGATTTTGTGATTATTATCGGAAACCTTATTGAAAATGCGTTTGATTCCTATAGGAACAAGGATGTAGATGAGAAAAATATTTATGTTAGTATCGAACATGATGAGGAGATTTTATCGATTCTCGTTGAAGACAGCGGGAGCGGCATTCCTGAAAACGTTCTGCCGCATATTTTTACAAAGGGCTTTTCAACCAAGGACAGCTTGGATCATGGAATTGGGCTTTATTTAATAAAAGAAATCGTTGATCGGGCGGGCGGCACGATTCAGGTAGAATCTGACCTTGGAAAAGGGACGACCTTTATTGTAACGATTTAACAAGGGGGATTGTTGTATGGCTGAAGGACTAATTCGGGTTCTGTTAATAGAGGATGATCCGATGGTTCAAGAAATAAATAGGCAGTTTGTGGAGAGGGTAGAAGGGTATAAGGTCATTGGTGTTGCCTCAAATGGAAAAGAGGGGATTGAGCTTATCAAAAAAGAAAAGCCGGACCTCGTTTTTATCGATATTTATATGCCCAACCAGGATGGAATTACGACAATCAAACAAATTCGCTCAGAGGAACTCGGAACGGATGTCATTGCGGTAACGGCAGCAAGTGATATTGAAACGGTCCGTGATGTCCTGCAGCATGGAGCCGTTGATTATATCATGAAGCCTTTTAAATTTGAGCGGATCCAGCAAGCTTTGATAAATTACCGGAATTATTATAGCAGTCTTTTGAAAAAAGATGCGATTTCCCAGCAGGAACTGGATCATTTGTTATTTCAGCGAGGCAAGCAGGACAAAGGTGAGCTGCCAAAAGGACTGAATATGTTGACACTAGAAAAGGTAATCGAATATTTAAAAGGGCAGGACCAGGCCATCTCTGCAGAAGCAGTCGCAGAAGGCATCGGCCTCGCCCGTGTCACCGCGAGACGATACTTAGAATATCTCGAACAAAGCGGAAAAGTGGAAATCGTCATCGAATATGGCGGAATTGGCCGGCCTGTTAACCAATATAAAATTTTGTGATGCATGGGGACGGTTCTTTTGCCTCACTTCCGTGAGGCAAAAGAACCGTCCCTAGGTTTCAATAAATATAATGTAATTAGGAGGGGTAGAGATGAAACCAAAAGTGATAGTTTATAAAAAAGTAGATTCTAATGTTTTGGAATTTTTACAGCAAACATGTGAAGTTGTTTATTTTGAGGAACTAGATTCAAATACATATCCTGCATTTTTTCAGGAATTGAAAAATGCAGATGGGATATTGGGTTCACGGTTGAAAGTGGACGCCGGATTATTGGACAAGGCTCCTCAGTTAAAAATAGTCAGCAATATGTCAGTAGGATACGATAATCTGGATATAGTGGCATTGGCAGCACGTGGAGTCATGGCAACGAATACCCCTGATGTATTGAATGATACGGTAGCAGATACGATTATGGGATTAATTTTGGCTGCGGCAAGAAGGATACCGGAATTGGACCAATGGATGAAAACCGGGCAGTGGCAATCCGAACTGAAAGAACAGTGGTATGGGGTAGATGTCCATCATAAGGTATTAGGAATTATTGGCATGGGCGGAGTTGGCACTACCGTGGCCAAAAGGGCGCACTGTGGCTTTGATATGGAGATTCTTTACCACAATCGATCAAGAAATATGGCTGCAGAAGAGAAGTATGGCGCCACCTATTGTTCAATGGAAGAATTGTTGAAGAAATCCGATTTTGTCTGTCTCCTGACGCCGCTCACGCCGGAAACCGAAAAGCTAATCGGAAGAAGAGAGTTCGAGCTCATGAAAAAGTCGGCGATTTTTATCAATGCGTCAAGAGGGAAAACCGTTGACGAAGAAGCATTGATTCAGGCCTTGCAAGCTGGCGAAATTGCTGGTGCCGGCTTGGATGTGTTTGTCCAGGAACCAATTAACATGGACAATCCGCTACTTTCAATGAAGAACGTAGTAACCTTACCGCATATCGGCTCAGCCACCTATGAAACCCGCCTTCAAATGGCAATGACAGCGGCGACTAACCTCGTTGCCGGCCTAACAGGCGACACTCCGGCAAATTTAATCAAGTGAAGCATGGGGACGGTTCTTTTGCATCATTTAGTGATGCAAAAGAACCGTCCCAGTGTAACATTTGAGAACCTACCATAAGGTAAGATTTGCCGTTTAAATTATCACCTGCTTGGAGGCCGGTGATATTTTTTGTGAAAGAAAGGCTTTTACCTTTAGAAATTAATTTATAATAAACTTAGAGATAATGGCCTTATATCAAGAGCAACCTGTATTTCTAGTTGAATTGGGAAAATTTAATAAATCCGAGACAACCAAAGAAGAAGGAGACCTATGACCATGAAAGTCGAAAAAGTTCGTTGGGGTATTATTGGCTGCGGCGATGTTACCGAGGTAAAGAGCGGGCCAGCTTTTCAAAAAGTTAAGAATTCAGAGTTAGTTGCTGTTATGAGGAGAACCGGTGAACTAGCGAAAGACTATGCGGAAAGACACCATGTCCCGAAATGGTACGATAATGCCGATTCACTTATAAACGACCCGGATGTTGATGCTGTCTACATTGCTACACCGCCAGGGGCACACAAAGAATATACCCTTAAAGCTGCACAGGCGGGAAAACCTGTCTATGTAGAAAAGCCAATGGCGCTCAATTTTGCCGAATGCCAGGAAATGATTGCTGCCTGCAAAGCCGCCGGCGTTCCTTTATTTGTTGCCTACTACCGCAGGGAAATGCCTCGATTTTTAAAAATTAAAGAGTTGTTGGAGAAAAACGCAATCGGAGATGTCCGTTTTGTTTCAACAACACAGTATCAAAAAGCTTCAGATGACGTAAAGGATCCCGAAAAACTCTCATGGAGAGTTCAACCTGAAATTTCAGGCGGCGGGCTGTATTACGACCTCGCCAGCCACACCCTTGATTTGCTCGATTTTCTACTGGGGCCGATTAAGAACGTTAACGGATTTGCCTCCAACCAGGCGGGTTATTACCGGGCGGAAGATATTGTGACTGGTACATACATGTTCGAATCCGGAATCCATGGCACAGGAACTTGGTGCTTTTCCGCTTTTGAAAATGTCGATGTCAACGAAATCATTGGCAGTAAAGGGAAAATTACCTTTTCCACTTTTGGGTCGGAACCTATTGTTTTGACAACTGCTGAAGGCGCGGAGCAATGGAGTTTTGAACCGCTGCAGCATGTTCATCAGCCTCTTGTGGAAACGATAGTAGAGGAATTGACAGGAGATGGCGGCAAGTGCCCGAGTACTGGAGAGTCTGGTGCGCGGACAAATTGGGTCATGGGGGAAATGACCAATACGATGCTTTAAAAAAATGGGGCAGGCTTCAATTATCTAGTTGTGATAACATTGTGAATGTTTTAACAAACTGATTGAACCTATACATGAATCTGTTATGATAATAATGTGAATAGATTCACAAAAGCGTTTTGTATGGGGGGCTGAAAGCCATGTTTTCAAAAAAGAAAACCATCGTATTAGATTTATATGATCAGTATCGGACTCAGGAAGAGTTAAGCGAGATTGTCGTTCACGACCTGAAAGAAAGAGGAACTCAGTGTCAAAAGGTGGATTACAATACCGTCCTCGTAAATGACAAAACCTACTCCGTTTCAGATAGAGTATTTCCAATCTGTGGCTTTATTGTCCATCAAGCGGTATTAAAACAAATTCAATAATTCAAATAGATAAGCGGGAGAGCGGCCATTCTCTCGCTTTTCCCTTTTCATAACGCTTCCGAGGACATGGAGAAGTGTTTAACTTAACAGACTTAAGTAGAAGAACACCCAAGGGAACTTCCTAAGGGTGTTCTTCTATAAACTATCTTACAAATTCGCTATGGTGATAGCCATTTTGGGTTGCGTACACCTCATACCATTCATATTTCGGGGCTTTTAGCCACTCGTACTTCGGGAGGTAAACGAGGTATCGGATGTTGCCATCGCTATCAAGCAACGTTTTGAAGATTTTAAATCTCCCAAATCCAAAAGTTTGGTCCATATAACCCTCCAAACCACCTCTTACAAAATGGTTCTTATCCTCCTGCTCCTGCTTATTCAACTCAATCAACCCATCCACAAAAATACTCAGCAAAACCAAAGTAACCGCAATCAACACAAAAACCAGAATATTCAACAAAAAAATAACCTCCTAAATCAAGATAAGTGATGCATGGGGACGGTTCTTTTGCCTCATTCAGAATTGAAGCATGAGAACCGTACCCGTGCTTCAAAATCCGCAAAGATGCATCATCTCCTTTGTTTTTGTTAAAATCAATTCGATTGTACTTTTGGAGAGTATAAGAAGGTGTGATTAAGATAACTTTGTTTTGAGATAAATAAGAACATTTTTTGAAAATTTAGGAGGGTAAATAAAATGTCAAATAAGACAATCCTTAATATACAAAAGTTGGGCTTTCCATGGGTGACGGAGGATCCTTTTTTGATGACTGTGCATCATAAGGATGCTTATCCACCGGGAAATGATGAACAGGGGCCAAGCACTTCATTGGCTGGCAGAAATCTTGGGCAGGATTTTACGATTAGAGACGGCTTTCGGATGTATCATGGCGAAACGGTACCGGGATTTCCGGCACATCCACACAAGGGATTTGAAACGGTGACGATTGTTCTGGAAGGTTTGGTCGACCACTTTGATTCGACTGGTGCTAAGGGGCGTTATGGAAATGGAGATGTGCAGTGGCTGACAACCGGGAAAGGCTGCCTGCATACTGAAATGTTTCCGCTTGTCCATAAGGATAAGGGCAACCCGCTTGAGCTTTTTCAAATTTGGCTGAATCTTGCCGCTAAGGATAAAACGGCTAATCCTGATTATAAAATGCTGTGGGCTGAAGATATCCCTGAAATAGAATCCACGGATGCAAATGGGAAGAAAACGACAGTCCGGCTGATTGCGGGAAAACTTCAGGGGAAAAACAGTTTAGATCCGGCTGCTGCTTCATGGGCAAAAGACCCTAATAATCATGTCGGAATCTACCTTATTCGGCTGGAACCAGGAGCAGCGTTTACACTGCCAACGGTATCCAAAACATTGAATCGGAACATTTATTTTTACGAAGGAGAAGAAATCCATCTGGAGGGGACAACTGTCCAAGCTTATCATCGTGTCAAGCTTACAGGGGATCAGGAAATCGAAATCACCAATGGCAAAAAAGAGGCATATATTCTCGTTCTTGAAGGTGAACCGATTGGCGAACCAGTCGTGCAGCATGGCCCGTTCGTGATGAATTCAGAACAGGAAATCATACAAGCCTTCAACGACTATCGCAGAACACAATTCGGCGGCTGGCCATGGGGCAGGATGGACCCTGTCAATGAACCAGAGGATAGGAGATTTGCACGTCACGGGGATGGAAGAATAGAGAAAAGATAGCGCAAGGGGATATGTAATAAGACAAAGTTTTAGTACCAATATTACTAGAAGGATATAATAGTCTTATATTAAATCAAAGGAGTCTTGCTTTATGGTCTTAAGGGTTCCCTACTACGACATTGCACCTGAAGGTTTGTTTGAAAATTATGATGGAGATGGAGAAGTATACGAAAACAACAGCAATCGATCGAAAACTTCGTGAGTTGATAAAAATTCGTGCTTCCCAAATTAACGGATGTGCATTTTGTTTGAATATGCAAGAAGATGCTCGGAAAATGGGAGAAACCGAACAACGAATATACTGCGTTAGCGCTTGGGAAGACTGTGAATTCTATACCGAGCAAGAAAAGGTGGCTTTAGAGCTTACAGAGCACATAACGTTAATTCCAACCAAACGTGTTCCAGAGGAGCTTTATCAACGAGTCCGAAAACATTTTGACGAGAAACAATATGTTGACCTTGTTCTAATCATCAATCAAATCAACAGTTGGAATAGAATTTCTATTTCAATGGGGAATATGGCAACTGAAAAGTAATGACTCAAGAACGTACATCTATGGTGTTCGTTCTTTTTTCCTCTATACAGAAAGCGCCCAGAGGTAGTCTGTTATTGTTTAAAAAAGGGTTAAGAAAAAGAAGAGCAGCCCACAAAGCTGCTCCCCATTGTTATCCATATTATTGTTTGCTACCCAATTGCCTTTCCTTCTTTTCAAACAACACAATCAACCCCGGCAACAGCACACCCCTTACCAAGAAGGTATCCAGCAGGATCCCAATGGCGACGATGAAGCCGAAAACAAATAGGAGTTGAATGGGCTGTGTCATCAGAACGGCAAAGGTAGCCGCGAGAATTATTCCTGCCGAGGAGATGACTCCGCCTGTGCTAGCGACTGCAATTTCGACTGCCTCCCGTACTGAGTGCTTAGCCCGTTCTTCCTGATAACGGGAAATCAACATGATATTGTAATCTATTCCAAGTGCAATCAAGAACACAAATGAATATAACGGAACACGGTTGCTGATGGTATCGATATCAAAGAACAAATTGCTTAGGAACATCCCCAGCCCCAGTGCAGCAAGGAATGAAATCAAGATGGTCCCAATCATATAAACCGACATCTTGATTGACCTGGTCAAACTAATCAGCATCACGAAAATCAAAAGCGTCTCAAGCATGGAGCGAGGTCGCCTTTCTCAAATTTCTCCTCCAGAATTTCATAGCCCATTCGGGATGGCATATCTTTCGGAAATGATTTCATCGTATCAAACTCAAATTTCATGTTCACCATATTGCTTGCTGATAACAGTAGGAACAAGCCAATCACCGCCACCGAAAGACCCGGTTTTCTAGCAACAAAGCGTCCGATCCGGCTCCATAACGAATTATTTTTGATAGCATCCTGGCCCACCTTAGGAATAACCGGCCAAAAGGATTTTCTGCCAAAAAGGGCAAACAGGGCTGGGACCAAAGTCACCGATGCAATCATGATAATCAGCATAGTGGTGGCAAATGTTGGAGCAAAGTTCCGGTAATCACCAAATCTTGCAAAAAATAATACCAACATGGCCGCAAGAACGGTCCCGCCGGAATAGAACACAGGTGTTCCGACTTCCCGCATCGCCTGCCTCATCGCATCAAATTTATTCTCATGTTTTTTCAATTCTTCTATAAACCGCGAGAACACAAATAAAGAATAATCAATCACGGCCGCAAACAGTAGAATCGTCATGATGGACAACGTTTGGCTGCTCATTACCAGTCCTGCCTTGCCCATGAGGCCAAGTGTCTGCATCACCACTTCATACACAAA
The DNA here is from genome assembly GCF_058323225.1 of Neobacillus sp. PVCKKU3. Lineage (NCBI taxonomy): Bacteria > Bacillati > Bacillota > Bacilli > Caryophanales > Bacillaceae > Neobacillus > Neobacillus sp. PVCKKU3. The sequence goes on along the minus strand of NZ_JBLVQN010000025.1, from coordinate 12,965 downwards.
GGCAGCAGCCAACAGCGGAATTAACGCCAACAGCGGTGAGCGGTAAATCACAATCAATAGCACTAGGATCAGGCCGACTGTTGATAATAAAAGAACAATATCTGCTCTTGAAAATAGATCCAGGGTATCGGTGGCAATACCTGCTGGGCCGGTTACGTACAAGGTTAAATCGGAGTTTTTCTTGACGATTTCCTGAATCGCATCCTCCACCTTTTTAATTTCCTTTGTCTCAATTGATGAATCAATGCTTAAAGGAACAATTGCCGTGGTTTTATCGTCTGAAAAGAAGCCTGCGGCAGCCTGTGGCGGCAGTTTTGATAACGGCACAATCTGGTCCACGCCCTGGATCTTTTCCTTTTCAATTTTATCAACGAGGCTGGCGAGCTGAGGGAAAGTGATTTCACCTTCCTTCGATTGAAAAACGAGTATCGCAGGGATTCCTTCATTGTCTTTAAAGTATTTATCCACTTTCTTTTGGGCGATGACCGACTGGGCATCTTCCGGAATCGATTTGAGGCTGGATACTTCATAGTCCTTGGCGCCTGGGGCCAGGACTGCCAACAGCATTGCGGCCGCAAACCAGAGTCCAAGCGTAATCCACATTTCTTTTTTGGTCGAGACACGGTCTGTGAGAGATTGCAAGAATGATTTCATTGCATAAACACCTTTCTGAGTTAGTTTTTATAAAACTATTGGATCTAAAAACTGACACAAAGTGACACTTGTGTCACTTTTGGTAAAAAGTAATTGACACTATTGTCACTAACATTATCTTTTAAAGTGACAGATGTGTCAATTACTTGTTTATGAACATTCCGTGACTGATAATCTCTTTAATCGATTGAACCCAAACATCTTGTTGGATGCCGAAATGATTCGGAATGGCGATGGTTTGAAAAATAATTCCTAGCACCAGTGCATCAGGAATATGGGTCTTCAGCTTGTTCTCGGCTTTCCCGAGTGTCACAAAGTTTTGCATATAACTGTACATTTCCAAGTGCATTTTTTCTAGCTCTTGCGTATTGTTCAGTACCTTTTCATTGAGGGAGGAAGGGATTTGCCGGCCTATCTCAATGAGTTGATGGATTTCACTATTTCTAAAAATAAGTTCAAAAAGGAATTCAAATTGCCTGTCAAAGTCATCTAATTCGGCTATTTCCTTTAATTCTGCAAGGAAATGCTTCATCTCAAATAACATATAATCGGTAATCAGTTCTTCCTTATTTTCGAAGTATTTGTAAATTGCGCCGCGGGAAATCTCCATTCGTTCTGCTAATAGACTGAAAGTAAAACCCTCATATCCATGTTCGAGCAGAAGCTGCTTGGTGTACTGAAATAATTCCTCCGTCGAAAACTTGCGCTCCCGTGCCATGATGCCACCTCCATCCATAAATGTAACATGGGGACGGTTCTTTTGCATCATTATTGATGCAAAAGAACCGTCCCTATGCATCAAATTTTTCCGTTTCGAATGACCTGTTTCATCATATCCTTATTCGGATAGTTTACTTCATCATAAAGCTGGATGATTTTTTCTAAATCATAGCTGACTCGCTGGATGGATGTGTTGATATTTCCTTGATTGATTTCTACCAGTCCGTAGGAAGCCTTTGTTAGACCATCGAATGGGAGGCCGACACTGCCAATATTCATAACGACTTTTCCATCGATGTATCGAACATAAGGACGATGAATATGGGCATAAACATAAACATCTGCAACGGATGGCTTCATTAAGCTAGTCTTGATCGTTTCGTCATCGGCATAGGGAAGGACGATTTTGAATAAACTGTTTGGTGTTGCATGGTAAGCTCCTATTTTGATTTCATCCACGTTCACTGTCAAATGAATTGGCAGATTTTCAAGGTATTGGAGATCGGCCGAATCCAGTTTCCCAACAGTCCATTGTCGTTCAGTATTCATCAACTCCAACGCATGATCCGGAACCTCTCCTGCACGAACACCGCGAACCACCCACTCATCAGCATTTCCTTTAATGACATCGGTATCTAACGACTGAATCAATTCAAGCGAGCGCTTTGGTTCCGGTCCTCGGTAGCAAATGTCACCAAGAACATAAATTTTGTCCACGTTTTTTTGCTTAATATCAGCAAGAACCGCATCAAGTGCAACTGCGTTCCCATGAATATCAGAAATAAAGGCTATTTTCATGATTCACTCAACTCCCCGCATCTTTGCTTTTTAAAAAATAATACCATTAAATGGTTGAACGGACCAAATAGGGAATGATTAATGGCAGTTATAGAATTGAAGTTCAATATAAAGGCAGCAAATCAATCGAGTATATCGATTTTAATATCCATCCACCACATTATGAAGCAGGTATCCCTTCCTTGGACGAAAAGGGCTTTTACCAATGGGAATGTAAGGATGACTGTGGGTTTTATGATAAAGATGAGAAACTCCTCTTTTTTATTGTTTGGAAGGAAGGCAACCATTCTGAGGAAAAAATGAGGTTTATTGATTTAAAAAAGATACCGACTAATTGGTGGAAGTAGAGGTACAACTAAAGGAAAATTGTTAAAATAGTGTCGTGGAGGTGGAGAAAAAATGATTGCAACCCAATATAAGATTACACTCCCGAGCGATTATGATATGAATATAATCAGAGACAGAGTGAAAAATAATGGCCATAAAACGGACGGGTTTGAAGATTTAAAGTTTAAACTCTATTTGATCACTGAAAAAGGAATCCATAATAATTTGCAAAACAGTTATAGCCCGTTATATCTTTGGAAAGGGAATAACGGATTGAACAAGTTTTTATTTAATGGGTTTTATGACAATATCCTAAACTCCTTTGGCTGGCAGCAAGTGAATGTCGGAATTCCCCTGATTGATACCACTACATCTAAAATAACTGAGAATAAGTACTTATTCCAAATCACAACAGAAATACCTCCGCAAGACAGTCTAAACCACCTGAGAGATAATATTGCAGAAAGCAATCCTATCATAGAAGAGACGGAATATCTCGTTCCTTATAGTCCGGAGAGATGGAAGTACGATGGTTTTTATTTCTTAAATGATTTAAGCCATGTAAAAGATATGAGTGGAGTCGTTTATTCGATTTTGCATATATCACAAGGGTAATACCTATGCCTATTCTGTATCATAAATGGTCAAAAATATGCCCAGTCTTTTTTCAGGACTGGGCTTTTTTCTTTTTTTTTCTTTTTTTTCTCTTTTGTGAGGCTTCTATAAAATTCCTTTGGGGATTACTAATACATAGCATGAGCTTTAATTGGCTATACCGTATTTTTCACAATGATGCAAGAACCGTCCCCATGCACCACCCTTTTGCATCAGTTTTAAGGAATGATGCATGGGAACCGTCCGAGACTACTGAAAAATACATCCTAATAAGCAGCTGTTAGTGCGAGTTACAAAACCTATATTGAGGGAAAAGAATTACATGTAAAATTTGATAAAAAAATGCATTATTGATGACAATCTTTTCAAAAAAGCTTTGTACACGCTCTAACAAATTTAATAATTGTGGGGATGGAAACAAAAATCCTCTTGAAAAGGCGTGGGGGTTGCGCTAAAGAGCGGTGGCCGGATGAATTTGAATAATCGTAAAGCGTGAGACGGTATGGGTCTCTATTCCTTGAAAGAGCGACAAATTCTAATGATAAATGTTAATCATTCAGGATTTACTAAAATTATACTATAACAAGTGTTGAAAACGCTTCAAAAAGGAAGAGGAAGCAGTTGGAATCGATACATAGACTAAGCCCGTTATTAAAGATGTTGGCGGAAAATGGTAGTTAATCAAAAATTCCAGCATGGATGGACGATACCAGCCGGGGATTTCTGTCTATACTGGAAGATTATAGCCTCTTTGGACATATGCTGGCGAACGGAGGAGAGGTCGATAGTGTTCGCATTTTAGGGAGGGAGACGCTCGAACTCTCTATCACCAGATCTTTTGCAGCATAATAATTGGGATGCTCTGAAGTAGGTTAGCATTGGATTTCTTGACGGGTTTTTTCTAGATTTTGTATAGCTGTATCTATCATTCTTTTATATAGGCTCAAAATCGATTGTCCATAATTGATGCCTGGCACTGCCCATTTTCCATTTAAACTAACCCAAATTGGGGCAGATCCTCTTTTTACATGATTAAGGCGATGATCGACTAATGGATATTTTTTTGGCAGCTGTTCGGTAGAGGCATAAGCATAAGCAAATAAATGTTGGATATGGGCTAGTACACCATTTTCTGGTGTAACAAAGCTTGCTCCTAAGCCGCCGCAAAAGTTGTTTTGCCCCGGCCGTACGACTCCAGTAAATCGAAGGTAGTCTGTTTCATGCATCGCTTGGGCAAAGGCGATGTCTCCTCTGATTCCATAATGTCATCCAAAGATGGTATAATACATTCCTAAATCGAGTACATTAGGATTGTATTTTTTACAAATAGATTTATATGCTCTGGAGAGAGGAAGGTTTGTCCTTATATAAAATAGCCCGAAGGCTCCTCGCTAGAACCACCGTTTTAGGTAATAATAAAAGCATCACTAATTCCTGCCTGTTTGACTACTTCCAAACGTCTATCCGCATTTTCCCGGCTTGAAAAAGCTCCTGCTTGAACTCGGTACCAAGTACTGCCAGAGATCAATACGGTATCAACAAACGATTCAATGCCTATAGAGCGAAGATAAGCAACGCGATCTTCCGCATTTTCCTTTGATTGGAATGATCCTGCTATTACCTTATAGATCGTTCCGGAAGTATCCTCTTGTTTTCGCTGAAGATTAAACGCTTTTGCGACCCCATTGGCATGACCTAGTGCCACGTTTTCACGCCATGAGGACTGTTTCATCAGTGCAGCATCTTGTGCATTGTCAATAAAACCATTTTCTGATAAAAGTGCCGGCATCGCGGATTCACGTAGAACATGGAAATTGGCTTTTTTCTGGCCGCGGTCTTGCAGCTGATTCAATTTCATGACCTCGGCATGGATAATGTCCTGGTATTTGGCGGTGATGGAAGAGTCGGATTGACTCGTATGAATATAGTCTTCGTATCCTCTTGCCGAGCCATTATAGGCATTGCAGTGAATGGACAAATAATAATCAGCGCCCCAGGCATTCGCCTCATTCGTCCGCTGGCTTAGCGTTTTGCTCGTATCGCCTGTACGGCTCATCAAAATTTGAATATTTTCATAGTTCGTTGTTAAGATGGAATGTATTTTCAGCGCAATTCCTAATGTAATATCCTTTTCTTTTAGTCCGTTGCCTACGGCTCCTGAATCAGAGCCGCCATGACCTGGATCTAAATAAAGTTTCATCAAAAATCCTCCATTCTTTTAGTAATATAATTTTATATACTGTATATTATGAATGTAATGGAAATTTGAGTGGGGAAAAGTACCATTTGTCTATTAATTTTAGGATTTTACCACAAGCCTGCTGTTACCATATAAAAATATGATTAAGAAATTATGACAAATGAATAAGACTTGTCCCTTTTTAAATATCGGTTTCATATAAATATATTAAAATACTATTTTCAAAGGAGAATCAAAATGGCACAAAATCAAGTTAAATTATTTCCTTTTACTGTTCAGAAGGTTATGGATAAAACAAAAGAAATACCTATGGGGGTCCGTTTAATACAAGCACCTGCCATTTGGGATCAAAGCGACAAGGGCAAAGGGATTGTTGTGGCTGTTATTGATACGGGTATTGACACAGATCATTCGGATTTAAAGGATCGAATTATTGGCGGAAGGAATTTTACAACTGATTTTAAGGGTAACCCTAATGTCTACGAAGATAATAATGGTCATGGCACACATGTTTCGGGGACGATTGCGGCAAGTTTCAATAATTCCGGTGTGGTGGGAGTTGCTCCGCTGGCACAAATTTTAAGTTTAAAAGCGTTATCGGGAAATGGTTCTGGTGATTATGAATGGATTATCAATGCAATCAACTATGCCGTGGATTGGCGTGGTCCTAAAAATGAACGAGTTCGCGTGATTTCCATGTCACTCGGCGGCCCGGAAGATGTACCTGAATTGCACAAAGCGATTCAAAATGCGGTCAATAATGATGTCTCTGTTGTGGTGGCGGCAGGAAATGAAGGGGATGGTCGAGAAGACACCTTTGAGTATGCTTATCCTGGAGCCTATAACGAAGTCATTTCGGCAGGAGCAGTAAGCATGGATTTACAGCTTGCCCCATTTACAAATACCAATACAGAAATCGATGTTGTCGCCCCGGGTGTCGAGGTTCTATCAACGTACCCTGACAATAAATATGCAAAATTATCAGGAACTTCGATGGCGGCTCCACATGTAGCCGGGGCGTTAGCTTTAATCATTGTTTTAAGTGAAAAAGAGTTTGATAGACCGCTTAGTGAAGTAGAGATCTATGCACAGCTTGTCAGACGGGCATTGCCACTGGGCTTCCGAAAAAGCTCAGAAGGAAATGGATTGGTTTTATTAAATTTAGTAGAAAAGATGAAGGATAAAATCAAGCTAAATAAATGAAAGAGGAGGGGGAACCGTGATCCGATAAATTGTAAAATTTCTGTAGTTATAAAAGGTTAACCATTAGTTCAGGTTCTTTAGCCGGTCTTCCGTAATACTTACAAAAAGAATCCTTGAGATGTTTGTTAATAAAACTAAAATCAACGGCATTATTAATCTTTCTAAGCATATAATTATTTGGAATTTTATCGTATAATAATGAATAGATGCTTAATTGCATATTTTTGTCTTTAAGCACCGAAAATCCCCCTCTTGGTAATGGTTTCTCGACAATTCCATTATACCAAATTGGGGGATTTTTCTATTTATTTAAATTATTATTCTAAAAAAATACATTCCAATTATTTGGTAGTGCTTTTCAGTGGTTCGAACCGTCCCTATGTTATATTTTGTGGTGTATTTCGAAATAGAGCGCTTGGATGAATTTTTTCATGTTGATTCGGAGTGGGCTCGGTGTGGCGGTTTTTTTGTCTTTTAATTCTTTCATTTTTTGCCGGACGGTTGTAAAATCGAAAAACTTTGATGAGTAATTTTCAAACTTTGGGTGGGAAAAGTCTGTCAGCCCTAGTGAAGCGAGGCCATTCAACGATTGATAAATAGCCCTCCGGACACGCTGTTCGGAGGCTTTTATTTCTCTTTGAAGATCTGCCTCGCTGGCTGCTTTACCAAGTTTCTTCAAAGCTATGATTCTAAAAGTCTCCTTAAGGGAAGGAAATCCATTAGTAAATGTTTGCATCTGTTCGTAGTCATGGAGAAACTGCATAATCTCCAACAGGTCTTTACCCCCGCTTTCACCGGCAATGCCCAGTTCCGAAAGAAGAAACCGCCCGGCGTCCGAGAAAGTTTTCCCTTTTTCCCGATGTAAATTTCCCTCTGGTTTTTGAAAGCTAATATTCATCGCATTTTGTATAGACCTTTGGATATCCTGGATGGATTTCTCTAATCGGGCATGCTCGATAACCTTCTTTACAACCGAAACGACCTCGATTTTATTAATCGGCTTTGTTATGTAATGGTCAATCCCCTTTAAGTATGCTTGTCCAATCAGGTCCTTAGATTCCACTTGTGAAATCATGATGACCTTTCCTTTAAAAACCGGCTTGATTTTCTGTACCGTTTCGATGCCGTCTTGAACCGGCATTAACAGGTCAATTAGTAAAATATCAACCTTCTTCATATCTAAAAGTTCTCCGCTAACCTCGGAACCGTCGGCAGCCTCGCCGACGACTTTGCCAAGGTCATCATCTTCAATAATATGGCTAAGCATCGTACGAATCGATATATCATCATCAATGATAAAAAATCGCATGAAATCACTCTTTTCTCGTTATTTTTGCCATTGGCAGGTGAACAGTGAAAGCTGCCCCTCTGCCATCTTCCGAATCATTAAGCAGAACATTGCCATTATGCATTTCTGCCACTTCCTTCACGTAGGTCAACCCAATACCCGTGGAGGATTTGCCAGTGCTGTCGAATTTTAAAGTGAATCCGGGTTTAAATATGACATCTTTATATTGGCTGGGAATTCCGGGTCCGGTATCCTTAACTCGGATTGTCAGCCAATCTTGATTTTGTTCAGCCAATAGCTCAATTTTCCCCGTTTCATTGATCGCCTCGACGGAATTGGAAACAAGGTTGTTGACAATGGAGGTAAATGTATATGCATGATAATCGGGGTGTGTTCCGCTAATTGAAAAGACGAACTCAATTTTTTTCCCCAACAGCTCAGCATACTTTTTATTTGTCCTTACAATAATTGAAAAAAGGGAGTCAATGTCAATATAATCAAGCAAACTTTCCTCGGTAATCAGTTTGGAAAGCCCGGATAAAATTCGTTGATTATCCTTTTTGATTTCATGAACTTCACCAGCAATCCGCAAGGCTTGCTGAGGAATCCCTGTCAAAGAGAAGTCTCTTTGTCCCTCGTTGATTTCGTGCAAATCCTTGTAAAGATTGTAGGATTGTTTGGTGACCTTCTCGGCAAACTGAAGGGTTTTTTTCAAAAGGATGGTCTCTTCATAAAGATTCGAAACGACCATGATCATATGTTCATTTCGCTTTTGGATTTCCGTTTCCTTCAGCTTGGATTCATGGTATTTAAGAGTACTAAATAAACCAACTACAAAAAAACTTCGAAATACAGCGAAAATCAAAATTTTATGGACGGCATCAATAGTTGTTAATTCTTCAAATAAAAGCCTTTCGAAAAACAACTCTGACATTCCAGCCGCAAATTCTGTTACTATTCCCAATAGGCCTATCACCCAAGGCAACTGGTTAAACTGGTGGATTTTCAATAAGAAAAAGACCAAAGCATAGGTGAAATAATAGACAAAGGATGGCAGGTTAGCATGAATGGATACCAGCCAATCAAACGGTTCGAGAAAAATAGCATCAAGAAGGATTCGAAAAACTAGCACGGAAACCCCTGCAAGCGCTCCGCACAAAATAGCGGGTACTTTTCTTAGCCCCAATAAAAAGAGAAAAAGGGCAGGGGGTCCAAAGCTCACCCGATAGACCTCATTAAATGGATAAAATTTTACCTCCCCAGCAAGCGGAACCAAAATGGCCATTGCGGCTAGTAAGGTAAGTTCATTTTTTGAAAAAATTTTAATGTTCAATTTCCGCCACAACCTCATATTCTAACAATCCATCATTTAATGCAAAAAAAAATTGTAGGTTTTTGTAGATTTCTTGTTATATTGTGTAGTTACTATTTTACATTAAGACTAGCCTCACTGAAAACGCTCTCAGTAAATCACCGCCTCAAATTATAGTTTTATTTTAGCTAGAAATCCATTGGAAAAAAACTCTTCTAAGACCAAATCGAAAAAAAAATTAAAAAGAGGTGCTTAAATGAAAAAAATAGGTTTAGCTTGGCAAATCTTAATCGGACTAATCCTTGGTATTGTGATTGGTGCCGTTTTCTATGGTAATCCCGATGTTGCAAAGTACTTACAGCCAATCGGGGATATCTTCCTAAGACTGATCAAAATGATTGTCATTCCAATTGTTATCTCCAGTTTAATTGTAGGGGTTTCCAGTGTAGGTGATACAAAAAAGCTTGGAAAAATCGGCGGCAAAACCATTATTTATTTTGAAATTATCACAACAATCGCGATTGTAGTTGGGCTGCTATCTGCGAATATTTTTCAACCGGGCTCTGGGGTTGATATGAGTTCATTACAAAAAACGGATATTGGCAGTTACGTAGATACTGCTGAAACTGTTGAAAGCCATGGGATGGCTGAAACTTTTGTGAACGTAGTCCCGCCAAATTTTATTAAGGCAATTGTTGATGGAAACATGCTAGCCATCATTTTCTTCTCAATTTTATTTGGACTAGGCGTTACTGCCATCGGAGAAAAAGGAAAACCGGTAATTGCCTTTTTCCAAGGGACCGCGGAAACCATGTTCTGGGTAACGAATCAAGTGATGAAATTTGCTCCTTTCGGTGTATTTGCATTAATAGGCGTGACGGTATCTAAGTTCGGTATTGAATCATTACTGCCATTGGGCAAATTAGTCATTATTGGCTATGCGACGATGCTGTTCTTTGTATTGGTGATCCTAGGGGCAGTTGCCAAATTAGCCGGCGTGAATATTTTTAATATCATCCGTCTGCTAAAAGATGAGTTAATTTTGGCCTATTCCACGTCAAGTTCTGAAACGGTAATGCCAAGATTAATGGAGAAAATGGAGAAGTTCGGTTGTCCAAAAGCGATTACCTCCTTTGTTATTCCTACGGGTTATTCCTTTAACCTTGATGGCTCAACACTGTACCAAGCATTAGCAGCACTGTTTATTGCCCAAATGTATGGCATCGATTTATCCATTGCTGACCAAATTTCTTTGATGCTTGTCTTAATGGTAACATCAAAAGGAATTGCCGGTGTTCCTGGAGTTTCGTTCGTTGTTCTCTTGGCCACGCTCGGAACAGTAGGAATTCCGCTGGAAGGTCTTGCGTTCATTGCTGGTATCGACCGTATTCTCGATATGGCCAGAACCGTTGTCAATGTCATTGGAAACTCATTGGCTGTAGTGGTAATGTCCAAATGGGAAGGCCAGTTTGATAAAGAAAAAGCTAATTCGTACTTACAAACCTTGAATGATACAAAGCAGCAGGCAGCTTAATGGAATAGCTGATTTAGTAGAGGAACCCAGTAAAGTTTGGGTTCCTTTATTGGTGTAATCACGAGGTGTGTGAAATTTTTAATAATTGATAGATTGGCCTTATGTTCAATAGAATGGGCTATTAAATAATTCTATTTTCGAAAATGATGCATAAGAACCGTCCCCATGCATCATTAGCAACCCGAAAAAATATATTGCGAGGACTTTCTAATAGATTTAAAATGAGAGTGGAAAATGATAGGGAAGAAGGTTTCAGCATGTGGATTGCTGCAGCATTGGTAACAACCTTAAGCTTCGGTACAAATAACACGATTTTTAAATGGAGTACAAGCCGTGGTTTGTCCAAAGTGCATATCCAGTTTTTCTTTTATTTTGTGGCGTTTATCTTAACACTTGCTTATGGAATTTATATTGGGGATTTACGGTTTAACCTTTATGCCATCATTTTGGGCGGCCTGATTGGCATCTTAAATGCGAATGGCAATATTCAGATGTCCAAAGCATTTGAAAAGGGGCCTGCCAGCTTAACTTCACCGCTAATTGGGGCAAATGCAATTATGCCGATTCTTGGAGCCGCGATTATTTTTCATGAACGAATCAGTCTTTACCATTGGCTCGGAATTGTGGTAATCCTAGGTTCTGCGCTGATGATTCAATATTCGCCGAGTGCAAATCACGGCACGAATTACGGTCCATGGATTTACAGGGTCGTACTGGCTATTCTCTCTTTCGGAATGCTTGGGATTTTAATGAAAACAACATCTTATCTGCATATCAGTTCGCTTAGTACATTAATTTGTATGTATGGCGGAGGCAGCATTTATCTGGGGCTGACAAGCCTGCGGGAAAAGGAAACCTGGAGGAGATCCGAAGCCAATGTCGGCTCAATTGCCGGACTGGTCAGTGTTATCGGTTACAGCTGTTATTTCTATGCACTGCAGACTGGGATTGCCAGCATTATTTTCCCAATCGTCAGCTTGAATTGCCTTGTGGTCATCCTGGCGGGCTGTTGGTTCTTTAAGGAAAAATTGAAACGATACCAGCTTGTCGGCATATTTTCTGCGATTCTTGGAATTATTTTTACAAAAATATGATACGTGGGGACGGTTCTTGTGCTTCAATTTTTGAAGCACAAGAACCGTCCCTTTGCTTTATCAAAAATGAGTAACGCTTTTTTGGTTTAAAGTGATAAAATTTTTATCGAAAATCTATTGTTCTATAACAATAATATATGGTAAAATCTGAATATTATTTATTTTTCAGAAAAATTAAAGCGGTTATTACTGCGTACATAGTCCGCTGAGGGGGAGAAAAGGTGAAAAAGAGTTTAGCCATTGTTTTGATGGGAGTATTGTTGCTGCTTTCTGCTTGCGGTGGGGGAAGCAAGGAAACTAGTGGGGAAAAGAAAGAAAAAGAAGTAAAAATAGGGATTACGCAAATCGTGGAGCATCCGTCCCTTGATGCCGCCCGCGAAGGGTTTATCGCGGCTTTGAAGGATGCTGGTTATGAAGAAGGAAAGAACCTGAAGCTTGATTACCAAAATGCACAGGGCGACATGAATACCAATTTATCAATTGCCCAAAAATTAGTTTCGGACAAGAATGATCTAATTTTAGCAATTGCTACTCCGAGTGCACAGGCCGTACTGAAAAACACGAAGGAGATCCCAGTTTTATTTACAGCTATCACGGATCCGGTCGGTGCGCAATTGGTAAAAAGCATAGATCAGCCAGGCGGAAATTCCACTGGAACATCCGATACGCACCCAGATGCCATCAAGAATACAATTGCAGCGATCAAGAAGTTTGTTCCAAATGCCAAGAAGGTCGGCATCATCTATAATAATGGTGAGCCTAACTCGGTTGTAAACGTGAAGAATGCCAAGAAAGCAATTGAAGCAGAGGGACTAGAGGCAGTTGAGACAACGATAACAGCTGGTTCTGAAGTGAAGCAGGCTGCTGAATCATTAGTTGGCCGTGTGGATGTCCTTTACATTCCTAAGGACAATACGGTTGTTGCTGCTCTTGAATCCGTCATTACTGTTGCAAATGCGAAGGATATCCCAACATTTGTTGGTGAAGGGGATTCTGTAAAACGCGGAGCATTCGCCTCTTATGGACTTAACTACCATGACCTTGGCTATTCAACTGGTAAAATGGCAGTCGAAATCCTAAAAGGAAAGAAACCGAGCGAAATTCCAGTTGGCTTCCCTGAAAAACTAGAGCTCGTCATCAACAAAAAAGCCGCTGCTGAAGAAGGCATCACCCTAACAGAAGATTTAATTAAGGGCGCGAAGATAGTAGGAGAATAAGTG